>JBDKRY010000200.1:0-3539 GCA_039683155.1 Proteiniphilum sp. | reverse complement strand
GCAGCTTCCCGAATTGCAGCTCCGATTTGATCCCGAACAGGGCAGCCCCGGCATGAATGAGTGAGTTGCCGCTGTTCATGCTCACGTTGCCCGCTTCTATATTTTGGATGATCTCATCTTCATCGCCCCGGTAGGCGAGTTTTAACTGTTTGCTTTGATAGTCGAAGGCAGCCTCTGTGTCATAATTGATGTCAAAGTCAATTTTATCTCCTACCTTCGCGTTTACATTGAGTTGGATTTGCTGATCGAAGTCAAACATGCTTCTTTTGCGTGCACGCTGCGGGAGGGTAGGATTGTCGGTGACATCCCTGTTCATTCCTGCCGATATTTCCACAGATCCCTGTGTAGTGAGCTGCACTCCTCCCGGGCCAAAGATGGTTTCCAACGGGTCACGTCGTTTTTGCAGGCCGGCGAGTGAAACAGGCTGTACAGCCGGCTGCAGGCTGTCGGCATGCAGTGCATTGCGCTTACGGAAATAGTCGGTTTGTGTCTGACGCAAACGGTATGCAATATATTCTTCCGGAGTCATGGAGTAGGGAGTATCCACGACGGTATTTCCGATTTTACGCTCAAAGATATAGCGGTTGGAACGATGATCGTAGCGCACTTCTGTCCGTATGCCCGACAAATTGATTTGCGCATGGAGTGCATGCATCCCGTTGGTCATGAACAGGAGCAAAAGAAACACTATGTGAACGAATTTTTTCAGAGAAACAACAGCTATACGATTTTTTACCCAAAAAAAATGCGTATTACGTAACCCGAACCCGGCTTCTGTTATAATCTCTTCAATGCCTCTTTAATGACACCTTCTACCGGCAACGAGGGTGATTCCCTGATGATTTTTAATACCACTTTTTGTGAGGCTGTCTGTACGAAACCAAGCATCACCAAGGCAGATACCGCGGCATGGCCTGTTTCGGAAAGGTCGGCTTTGGCAGGCAACTGGATGGTTCCGCTTTCGTCGGTAAATTTGATCTTGTCTTTCAGGTCAACGATGATCCGTTGTGCTGTTTTTGCCCCTATCCCTTTTACCGATTGCAACAGGGTGGCATTCTCCGTTGCGATCACGTTCTCCAGCTCTTTTGCGCTGAGTGAGGAGAGGATGACCCGTGCGGTGCTTGGCCCTACGCCTGATACGCTGATAAGGTGCTGAAAAAGCTCCCGTTCATGCTTGTCCATAAAGCCGAACAAAATATGTGCATCTTCGCGGATAGCTTCGTGCACATAGAGTTTTGCCGTCGGCTTGTTGTTGATGGCTCCGTAGGTGTTGAGCGAGATATTCATCTGATACCCGATGCCTCCGCATTCAATTGTGACGGTAGCCGGTGTAAGTTCGGCCACATCGCCCTTAATATAGTCTATCATCTCAATGCATTAAATATTATATTCCCGTTGCTGCTCATCGGGCATGACGGAAATATTGAGTGGGTTGATTACGTAATACCGTTATTAATAACGGTAAAAATCACAGAAAAGTATGCAGGGAATAAAAATCATCCCGAATGTTATTTTCCCCCGAAATTGAAGACGACGGGGATCGCTGCCGGCACCTTCACAACTGTTCCGCCAACCGTCAATTTGGGCCACAGTTTTACCATTACCGATGTCTCCTGGGGAGTGATACCCAGGAAGGCGCTCATTTCACTGGTGACGCGTTCCTGCGAATAGCGGTTCATCAGATTTTTCAAATCCACGCTGACGGGGATGCCAATTACCTTTGTCTCCCCCGGTTCAATCCGGATGGGGATATCCATCTTGCCTTCCACAAACTCCATCTCATTGATCTGAATGGCGTAATCAAGGGCATCGAGAAACGCAGCGGAGCTGTTCGGGTTGGTGACGTCCATGTTAAGGATCATGCTGAAGGGGATGGTCTGCATGGTGGAACCTCCTGCCAGTACCGTGGCTATGGAAGCCAGGTTAGAGACAGAGATGCTGGACGCATTTCCCAGGTTTATTCCGGCCAGTTGAATGTTATTCAATGAGTTATACTTGTACTCACTCTGTGAGAGCTGAATAGCGCCTCCAATCTGGTTCATGATATTGCAACCGGTAAGCAGCAGAGCTGCGCTGAGCATTAAGATACTTTTTTTCATTATCTGTGGGGTGTTACTTGATGGTTACCATGGTCGCTCCATAACCGTATTCCTGGAAGGAGGCGTCCTGGTAATCACATTTGGGATATTTGGTTTTTAATTCTTTCACGATGGCATTTTTGAGTACACCATCACCTTTTCCGTGAATAAATACAATTTTTTGGTTCTTATTGCGAATCTGTTCGCTCATTACCGCATTGAATTTATTCCGCTGATATTCCAGCAGATCAGCATTGCTCATCCCTGCTGTGGTGTCGAGCAGTGCATCGGCATGCAGATCAATCTCGAGAGGATGATCTTTTTCTTTTTTTTCGATACGTTGAATGCGCGGGCGTCTTTCCGCGGATTGTTTCTCTTTGATGGCGCGTTCCAGATCACCGGCAGAAACCAGGAGCTCCCTCTCGGGAACATCATCCTTCATGATGAAATAAAGCAACGCGTCATCCTCGAAGTAGTCGTTTTCCCGGAAACTGTGCAGTTTATAAAATTTCACCGTATCGATACGTAATTCCACGGAACAGGGATTCTTGAACTTGTACGGCTTTTGATGCTTGAATGCGATAAATTGAACGCATACTTTTTCAATTTCGTTGAGTACCGATTTATCGAACTCCTCCAAGAATATCTTTGTGTTTGGCTCTATGAAACCATTGTGACGACTTTTCCATGCATTGTTTTCACGACTCATGTAGTTGAAAAACAAATAGTAATTGCTGTCATTCACAAAATAACATTCGTAGGAGGAGGTGGAGAGATTTTTTACATCTGTGGGCAAATAGGCCAGACAGACTGTAATACGCTCACCTTCGACTGTTTCTTGTGCAGCTTCCGTCACTTTCACCTTCACTTCCGGTACTTCCGGCGCGGCGGGTGAAAGTGCTTTTTCAAACGGAGTCTCTTTGTTTTCGGGAACCAGTCCCATTTTTTCATTGCCCGATTCTACTACCACACATTCCGAAATGAGTATGGGCACATCAAACCCATGCTCATCCTCCACAATCACAAGTTGTTTGTTGAGGAAGCCTTTCACTGTTCCTCCTCCTGTTGTGTTGAGGAAACGCACTTTGTCGCCTGCTGATATTTTTTTCATCATCCGAGTTATTTTGTTTTTTTCTTATGGTGTATGGCACTCGCTGTCATGGAGGCTTATTTTGTATGGAAATGCCTCTTGCGGGGATATTATTTTTGTTACGTGTTGCAAAGTTGACTAATTTTGCGGAATAAATAGCATTAATAATTACGAAAAATAGTTTTCCCGGTAGTAAAAAAATGAAACGAGCGTCATCATCATTATACCCGGGAACATGATAATATGCGAGTTCACTAAAGTTAGACTATTCCTCGCAATGGCATAATCCAAACAAGCTTGGCTTCTGCTCATTGCTTAACGGAATAGTTCCATACGACCTTAATGTAAAAGAATAAAATATTATCGTATGA
>JBDKRY010000199.1:0-3060 GCA_039683155.1 Proteiniphilum sp. | reverse complement strand
ACCCAAAAATCCCGCGAGGAAAAGCAGCGTACCCAGAATCATGGTGGTGAGCGAGATATAAAAATAAGGTGACTCGGTCACCAGCCGGTAGGGGTTGCCGTGGTGCATGTCATACAGCTTCATGGCGCCCACAAGAATAATGGCAATCAGTCCCAACAGGAACATCACGCTACCCCAGAGGCCGAAGAAGTGCATCGGTTTTTTCCCAAAGCGGTTCAGGAACCAGAGTGTCATTAAATCGAGATAGCCATTCACGAACCTGTTGGCTCCGAACTTACTCTTGCCGTATTTTCTGGCCTGGTGCTGCACCACCTTCTCTCCGATTTTGGTGAATCCGGCATTCTTGGCCAGCATGGGAATGTACCGGTGCATATCGTTATATACTTCGATGCTCTTTGCCAGTGATTTGCGGTAGGCTTTCAAACCGCAGTTAAAATCATGGATTTTAATCCCTGATACTCTCCTGGCAGTGGCATTGAACAACTTTGACGGTAGGTTTTTGGTCAGTCTGTCGTCGTACCGTTTCTTTTTCCAACCCGATACGAGATCGTAACCCTCTACCTTGATCATGTGGTAGAGAGCCGGAATTTCATCGGGGCTGTCCTGCAGGTCGGCATCCATGGTGATGATCACATCCCCCTCAGCTTTCTGAAAGGCACAGTGTAAAGCCGGTGACTTGCCGTAATTACGCCGGAATTTGATCGCCTTTATACAGTCGGAGGCTTGGCTGAGTGCTTTGATGATCCCCCATGTACCATCACTGCTTCCATCATCCACAAAAATGATCTCGTAGGAGAACCCATTTTCCTGCATGACCCGCTTAATCCAGTTATGCAGGTCTCTCAGTGACTCTTCCTCGTTATAGGCCGGTATGACAACAGATATATCCATCGGTCGAAAAATTATATGTTTTGCTGGGGTTTGTAGCGCATGGACAGGGGAACGATAAACAACGAAAGAAGCAGTCCCAGAAAGACATCCAGCATGATCACATTGTTAAAAATATAACTGAATGGGGTAGGTAAGGGTTGCTCGGTCAGTTGCGTGACAAGCGTCTTGTTCATATTGATTGTCTGAGCCATCTCAATCATGCTGTCGAACAGATTGGAAATGAAGGCCGGGTCAATCCATTTTACATGTACAAAAACGATCACTGCTTCAAAGATGGAGGCAAAGAAGAAGAGCAAAATGGAAAACTGAACGCCATGCCAGTAGCCCATTTTTCCTTCCAGCAATCCGTGATTGTATTTCACCAGGAAAATAAACAGTAGTATCGGTGTTCCAATGCTCAGCAACGAACTTATGAAATTTAGTGCCGGATAACGTATTCCGATAATCACAAAAAGGTACTTAAAAACCCAGAAAAGACCCAGAGAAATGCCAGCATACATGGCATAATTTAATAACTGACTTTTGTCTTCTTTCATTGATTCCACTTTATCATACAAAAGTAATCAAAAATATGCAAAACGGAGAGCAACTATCATTGGAAAAAACCGAACGCCTATTCCGCTGCAGGCAGGTTATAGACACCCTCAACCAGGATTTTACGATCAGGCACATGATTTGTGATCTCAACATAATCTCCCGACCGCATCCCTGTGACCACCCTAAAGGGTTTAAAATAGTAATTTTCACCCTCCTTTTTGGCAAGCAGATAGATACGCTCAGCTTCACCTGCAGTCTCCAGTGCTCGTTCAGGTACTCCTGGTCCATTGCGTTCAGAAAGGATCACATCAGCCTCCACGTACATGTTGTGGATAAATTTTTCGGCATCCTCTTCAAAATTGGCAATGCAGGTGACGGTCTTCTTTTCCGGGTCGGTGGCTTTGCCAATCCTGGTAAGGCGTGCGCGTTGTTTTTCTGAGGGGTTGTCGGGATGATAAAATTCAACAAGCTGTCCCTGAGCCAGTTTTGGAATATCTTTCTCGTACAAATCAAGCTGCAGATGGAGCCGGTTTACATTGACCATTGTCATCAGGCTTTTGTCCGGTGTCACATACTCTCCCGGCATGCAATGTATCTGTGTGATGTGTCCGCCTATTGGCGCCGTGATGTTCAGCAACGGCTGAAGGTTCCCTTTTTCAACGCTTTCCGGATTCACTTTCAACAGGTTCAGTCGTTGTTTCATTCCCTCATATTGCGCAGAGAGGCCCTGATACGCACTTTCAGCTGCCAGAAACTCCCTTTTTGAAGTGATGGTGTCGGCGTACAAAGCGGTCAGGCGCTCATATGCCGCTTTGGCCTCTCGGTACCGGGCACTGATATCGATAAATTTTTGTTGCAATTCCAGAAATTCGTTGCTCTCCACGGTGCAGAGCAGACTGCCTGCAGCGGCAAAATCACCCGGTTCACGGGAGATATGGCGGATAGTACCCGAAAGCCGGCTGGTAATTTGTGCCTGTCCATTCACCGAAGAGATGATATGTCCGTTCACCCTCAGTTTTTCGGAGAACGATACCTCCCGGAGGGTATCCAGCTGCATCCCCATTGCATCGAACTGTGTCTGCGTGACTTGGATCCAGGAGGAATCGATCCCTGTAGCCGGCTGTATACCTTCTGTTTGTGAAGATCTGCCTCCGCATGCGGTGAAAAGCATCGCGATACCCAGGGAGATGATCAGGTTATCATTTATCTTTCTCATCAGAACAACTGTTTTTTATTGCGTTTGTCATCCATAAAATATCCATATAATAATGGCAACACGATCATGGTAAGGAAGGTGGATGTGATAAGCCCTCCTATCACCACGGTGGCCAGCGGCCGTTGTACTTCGGCTCCGGCAGAGGTTGATACCGCCATGGGGAGAAATCCCAGTGCTGCTGCAGAGGCAGTCAGGATAACCGGGCGGAGCCGGTCCATTGATCCCTGGATGATAAGATCGTGCATTTTCATGCCGGGGTGCAATTCGCGCAGCTCCTTGAAGTGTTCGATCAGGACGATGCCGTTGAGGACAGCTACTCCGAACAGCGCAATAAATCCTACGCCGGCAGAGATACTGAAAGGCATTCCCCGTAGCCAGAGCGCCAGTACGCCACCCACTACAGAGAGAGGGATGGC
>JBDKRY010000198.1:0-5293 GCA_039683155.1 Proteiniphilum sp. | reverse complement strand
ATTATATCCTGATTGCCAACCTCGCTGCTTCCCTCATCCAGTTTCTGATGGTCTCACCGGAGCTGCGTATCAGGTTTACATTTGACAGGGTGCTGCTTCGCAAAATGTTTCAATATTCGTTTCCGATATTGATATTGGGTATTGCAGGTATCCTCAACCAGACCATCGACAAGATTGTCTTTCCCTGGCTCTACCCCGATACAGCCAACGCATTTACCGAACTGGGCATTTACGGACAGAATTTCAAAATTGCCATCATCATGGTGATGTTCACCCAGGCATTCCGGTATGCTTTCGAACCGTTTATTTTCGCCCGCAATAAGGAAGCATCCGACGACCGGCAGTCGTTCAGCGACGCCACCCGCTATTTTATCATATTCGGACTGCTTATCTTCCTGGTGACAACAGGTTATATCGATATCATCAAGTACCTGATTCCCGCTACATACTATGAGGGATTGAAAGTGGTACCCATTGTGCTGCTCGGTGAATTGTTCTTTGGGGTCTACTTCAACCTCTCACTCTGGTATAAACTGACCGACCAGACCCGGTGGGGAGCCTATATCTCCATGATCGGATTTGCCATTACCCTCCTCCTCAACATTCTGTTTATCCCGCACTTCAGCTATATGGCCTGCGCATGGGCATCGTTCATTGCCAACCTGACCATGGTGTTGATATCCTATTTCCTGGGACAGAAAAACTATCCCATCCCCTATAATCTCAAATCAGCCGGATCTTTTTTCCTGCTTTCGATGATTCTCTTTGGCGGCATTGCATTCGCCTATCTGAATGTGGGGTCTGTCTGGCTGCGGTTGGGAATAAATACGGTATTGATCGTGATTTATCTTTCTGTGGTTGTCAAAAAAGAGTTACCTTTGCGGCACTGGCCCCTGATCGGGAAATATTTCAGGAAGAACTGAGAACTGAGAACGAAGAACCAGGAGCCAGGAACCAAGATGAAAGAAATAAGAAATAAGAAATAAGAAGTCCGTGTTTAAAGCTGAGAACTTAGAACATCAATTTATTATATTATATATGAGAAAACTATTTTTATCACTCGCCATACTGTGTGTGGCATATATGGCGAGAGCCGATGAAGGGATGTGGCTGCTCAAAGAACTGAATCGTGAGAGTGTGGCCCGTATGAAGGAACTGGGATTTACTTTTCCCGTTGATCGACTTTATGACGAACAGCATCCGTCGCTTAAAGATGCGGTAGTGATCTTCGGCGGGGGCTGCACCGGCGTGTCGGTATCGGACCGGGGATTGATATTTACCAATCATCATTGCGGCTATGGAGCCATCCAAAAGCTGAGTGCCGTGGAACATGATTATCTGGAAGATGGTTTCGCCGCAAAAAACAATGCGGATGAGCTTCATGCCGACGGGCTGACCGTTTCTTTTCTGCGATCGATGGAAGATGTGACAGACCGGATCGTACCGAAAGTGCCGCTGGTACTCAGTGAGCTGCAGCGTGAGCTGGCCATCGACTCCCTTTCGGAAGAGCTGATCAGAGAGTATGAGAACGACCCCTTTACCAGCGCACGCGTGGTACCCTTTTATTCCCGCAACAAATATTATGTGGTGCTGTATGACCTGTTTCGTGATGTACGCCTGGTGGTGGCACCGCCTTCGTCGGTGGGAAAGTTTGGAGGTGATACCGACAACTGGATGTGGCCGCGTCATACGGGTGACTTCTCTGTCTTTCGTGTTTATGCCGATAAGGAAAACAAACCTGCAAATTATAGTCAAAGCAATGTACCTTACAAACCCAAATATGTTGTTCCGGTATCACTGGCAGGTGTCACTGAAGGCGATTATGCGATGACGGTAGGATACCCGGGCAGGACGCAACGCTACATGTCGTCGTGGGGTATCCGTCAGCGCATGGAGTCTGAAAACAAACCCCGCATCGAGGTGCGTGGCGCCAAACAGGAGATATGGTGGGATGCCATGACGCAGAATGATACCATCCGCATCAAATATGCCAGCAAGTTCGCCGGGAGTTCCAACTACTGGAAGAACTCGATGGGCATGAATGAGGCACTCGACAAGCTGGCTGTGCTGACTGAAAAAGAAGCACTGGAAGAGCGATTGAATACATGGATACAAAGCAACCCTGCACATAAGGCCAAATATGACAGTACGCTGGTGTCGCTGAAAAATGCATATACCGGTTCCGACGAACCGGCACGCTACACCACCTACTTCCTGGAAACGTTCAACAACGGCATCGAGCTGATACGTTTTGCCAACACCATCCTGCGTTTCGATACCGAAGGTACCGAAGAAGACAAGCAGGCATTCATCAATGAACGCCTCATTGAATCGTATAAGAACTATGAGCCTGCGCTGGACAGAAAAGTACTTCCAGTCTTGATGAAACTTTACGCTGCGCGTGTACCGGAACAGTATCACCCCGATATTTACCAAAAGATACATACTGAGTTCGGAGGAGATTATGAAGCGTATGCCGACTGGTTATTCGCCAACTCACAGTTTACCTCGCTCGAAAAGCTCCTGGAGCTGTTACGAACAGCGGATACGCAATCCCTCACGAAAGACCCGGCTATGGAACTGGCACTATCAACCAGCGATATGGGTTATGAACTTTCGGGACAGATGATGCCGGCTTATGAAAAGATATTGAGAGGGGAGAGAGAGCTGATGACAGCCCTGATGGAGATGGATGGCGATAAAACTTTTTATCCCGATGCCAACTTCACCCAACGGATGAGTTACGGAACTGTACAGGGCTATTGGCCGCGCGATGCCGTATGGTACGACTATTACACCACCTCGCAGGGTGTTTTGGAAAAACAAAAGCCGGGTGACCCCGAGTTTAATGTGCAGGATTATATTCTGGATGCCATCCGCACCAACGATTTCGGACCTTACGCCGATAAAGAAGGAGTGATGCGGGTCAACTTCCTGTCGAACAACGACATCACCGGCGGAAACTCGGGCAGCCCCGTGCTGAACGGCAACGCAGAACTTATCGGACTGGCTTTCGACGGCAACTGGGAGTCGCTGAGCAGCGATATTCTCTTTGAGCCGGAGATGCAGCGCACGATCAGCGTGGACATCCGTTACGTACTTTTCACCATTGACAAGGTGATGAAAGCACCCCACATCGTGAAAGAATTGAAACTGGTTGGAAAATAGCAGGCCAGCTCTCTGTTCGTCTAAAAAGCCCCTCATTGGCAGTAAGATGCCAGTGAGGGGCTACGTCTTTAACCTGATTCGGTTTCAGAAACCCATCGTCTTTCTGTCGAACTCCTGATACCTGGGTGGAGAGGGTACATACGTCTCATCGTACCACAAGTTGCTGGTAATCATAAGATCGGCACTATACCGGTTGCAGGCGATGGGCACATTGTGGACCCTGCACTGACGGAGCAACATCATGATATCGGCTTCGTGAGGCTGTGGATTGAGATCGTCAATCAGAAACACAGCCAGATCAATCTCTTTGCGCACGACCATGGCCGCAATCTCTGCATCGCCACCCATAGGGCCTGAGTGCATAATGGTAATCTCGGGACTCACCCCCTCATTTTTCAGGGCGTCACGTACCAAACGGCCGGTCGTCCCTGTACACACAAGGTGATGCTCCGACAGGAAATCGGAGTTGAAGATCACCCATTCCACCATGTCTGCCTTGCGGTGGTCGTGTGCCACCAGTGCTATCGTTAGTTTTCGTCTCATATTTTAGTTTATTAGAAATTTAGAACTCAGAAATTGGAACTCAGAAATTAGAAATTGGAAATTGGAACTCAGAACTCAGAAATTCGTGGTCTGATTCTCAGTCTCATGACTCGGGAAAGATAAGATGTCTAAGACCAATTGATGTCCTTTTTCCCAGATAATCAATGATTGAAAAGATTTCTCATTTCTTATTTCTTATTTCTTATTTCTTATCATATCCCCAGTTCCTGACAGATGGTTTTGATCTTGATGTTGGCAGTATTTTCAGCCTCTGCCAGTTCTTCACGTGATTTCGCTGCTTCGTGTACTTCAATATAGAACTTGATCTTGGGCTCTGTTCCTGAGGGACGGATAGATAATTTTGTACCTTCCTCCGTGAAAAACTGTATGACATTCGACGTCGTGGGCATCTCCAGTGCGATCTGTTCGTTCCGGACGTAATCCACCGCCTCCAGCTTAGCAAAATCTTTGATCAGCGTAACGGGGGAACCGCCCAGTGACGTCATCGGGTTAGCACGGAAATTTTTCATCATCGCCTCAATCTCGTCGGCTCCCTCTTTGCCTTTGCGCACGAGGGAGATACCCACCTCTTTTGAATATCCGTATTCAAGGTAGATGTCTTCCAGCAGCTGGTACATGGTCTTCCCGTTGTCTTTGGCCCATGCGGCTATTTCTGCGAACAAAGCACATGCCGATACCGAATCTTTGTCCCGTACAAAATCACCGGCCAGGAAACCGTAGCTCTCTTCACCGCCACCGATATATTTCTTCTTTCCTTCCTGCTTGCGGAGGATTTCGGCAATCCATTTGAAGCCGGTGTAACAGTCGAACAGCTTAATACCTTTCTGTGTGGCAATATCCTTCACCAGCTCGGTTGTAACAATAGTCTTCACCACAAACTCCCTGCCGGTAAGCAGTCCGAGCTCTTCACGTCTGTTCATCAGATAATAGAGGCAGATAAGCATCGTTTGGTTGCCGTTTACCAGCACGAAATTGCCTTCATTGTCTCGTATGGCCGTGCCGATACGGTCGCCGTCGGGGTCGGTGGCCATCACCAGCTCAGCATCTGTCTCGATTGCCTTTTTGATGGCCAGGTCGAGGGCTGCCGGCTCTTCCGGGTTGGGGGAGACCACCGTGGGGAAGTCGCCGCTGATCACATCCTGCTCAGGCACATGAATAATGTGGGTGAAGCCAATCGCTTTCAACGCATCGGGAACCAGTGTAATGCCTGTACCGTGAATAGGCGTATAGACCATTTTTAAATCGTGCTGGCGTTCAATGACCTCCGGAGAGAGAACCAGTTTTCGGATCTCCTCAATGAATGCCTTATCCATGTCTTTGCCGATGATCTCGATCAGCTTTTTGTCCCCTTCGAAACGGATGTCGTCGACCGATGCGATGCGATTCACCTCTGCGATGATGTTCTTGTCATGCGGGCCGAGCACTTGTGCTCCATCGTTCCAATAGGCCTTGTACCCGTTATATTCTTTGGGATTGTGTGATGCCGTGATCATGATTCCGCTCTGGCAACCCAGCTTCCTGATGGCATACGATACTTCGGGTGTCGGGCGAAGACTCTCGT
>JBDKRY010000197.1:0-7941 GCA_039683155.1 Proteiniphilum sp. | reverse complement strand
TTCATTGATGCTTTTGGCCGCAAGCCCTTTCTGGATGATGTACTGGTTGAAACCCCAGTAACCAATGTTGGTGAGCCATACACCTCCCACAATGGCGGCTAAACCGGGCAAGTCCCTGAATGCATCGGGTGATTTTGATTTATCTACGATCAGGTTGAAGTGGGTATCGTTGGGAATGCTTTTCAACTTTTCGTAAATGATGGTCAAGCCATCCCATGCTCCTCTACCCTCACCCGATACTGCCTCCAGTGCAAAGTAAGCAGTAACCAATCCGCCACCGATCAGGAAAACAACCTGCAGGACATCAGTCCAGGCCACTGAGGCCAGACCGCCGTAGATGGAATAGATACCGGCAATGATAAAGAGTATCAGAACGATCTGCATGCGGTAACCCTCCAGACCCAGGATCTGTTCAATGGCGATGGATCCGAGCCAGGCCACCGAGGTGAGGTTGACAAAGATGTAGAGGAAGAGCCAGAAAACAGAGAAAGCCATCCCAACCCCATCACTATACCGTTCACGCAGAAACTGGGGAATGGTATAAATATGTCTTTTTAACATGATCGGTAATAAAAACTTGGCCACAATAATTAATGTGACTGCGGCCATGATCTCATAGGCCGCCACACAGATGCCAATCTTATAACCGGAACCCGACATGCCGATAAACTGCTCAGCAGAGATATTGGCTGCGATCAGCGAAGCGCCAACTGCCCACCATGTGAGCTTGTTGCCCGCCAGAAAGTAGTCGTTTGCAGTCTTGTCTACCCCTTTTTTATTTCTGGAGAGGAAAAGACCCAAACTGACAAGAAGTACCATGTAAATCCCGACGATGATAAAATCAATCGTCTGAAATCCAGAATTACTCATCACTTTTTTAAATTTATGTTTTTATTTAGACTTAATTGCCGGTAATGTGCTTATATTCAGAGTCGTGTATGTACACGGCATGCATTCTTTTAATTTTGCCAAAGGTAAATAAATTTCTCTAACTTATAAAGGAAAAAAATAAAATAATCTTATTTAACGAAGTCTGGTTTCATGTTGATTATGTAACAGCTGTTTATGTCATATTGTGCGACTTATTATAAAAATATTAAATTGTCTGAATGTATCCATTTTTCAGACACTTTTTGAAAGAAAGTCAGTATTTAGCAGTAATTATATGTAGCCGTGCTCATGTACTGTGCCGACGGCCCGGCCGGAGGGATCGGCATTCTTCCGGAAGGCCTCGTCCCATGCCAAAGCCACTGGCGTACTGCACGCCACAGAAGGAACGGAAGGCACACATAATGCGGCACTGTCGGAAGGGAAGAGATCTGAATAGATGGTGCGGTATACATATTCTTCTTTGGTCAGCGGCGGGTTAATCGGGAAGCGGTGGTGGGCATTCTCCATCTGATTGTCGGTCACTTCCCGGTTGGCAATCTCTTTCAGGGTATCGATCCAGCTGTAACCCACACCATCGGAGAACTGTTCTTTCTGACGCCAGGCCACCTCTTTTGGAAGATAATCTTCAAATGCCTGTCGCAGGATATGTTTCTCAATTTTTCCGTTTCCTGGCATCTTATCTTTTGGGTTGAGACGCATCGCTACATCCAGGAATTCTTTGTCGAGGAAGGGTACGCGTCCCTCCACACCCCATGATGCCAATGATTTATTGGCACGCAGGCAATCGTACTGATGCAGTTTGCTCAGTTTTCGCACCGTTTCTTTGTGAAACTCTTCAGCATTGGGCGCCTTGTGAAAATAAAGATAGCCGCCGAAGATTTCATCGGCCCCTTCGCCCGAGAGCACCATCTTTACCCCCATCGATTTGATGTATCGGCCAATGAGGTACATGGGAGTGCTGGCGCGCACCGTAGTCACGTCGTAAGTTTCAATATGGTATATCACGTCACGGATGGCATCGAGTCCTTCCTGTACGGTGTATTTTAGCTCGTGATGGATGGAGCCTATATGTGCCGCCACCTTACGGGCTGCTACCAGGTCGGGTGAGGATTCCAGTCCGATTGCAAAAGAGTGCAGTTGGGGCCACCAGGCATCCTCTTTATTGTCTGTTTCTACCCGCTTGGCGGCAAATTTTTTCGCCAGGGCCGAGATGATCGATGAATCGAGTCCCCCTGAAAGCAATACTCCGTAAGGCACATCGCTCATCAGCTGGCGTTGAACGGCATCCTCCAGTGCCTTTCGCAACTCCGCCACATCCGAAACATTGTCCTTCACCTGCTCATATTCCATCCAGTCACGCACGTACCATTCTACGGGTTTCCCATCAGGACTGTAATAATAGTGTCCCGGCGGAAATTCTTCAATTTTGTTGCAATACCCTTCCAATGCTTTCAATTCGGAAGCTACATAATAGCTTCCATCCCGGTCCCATCCCTGGTATAAAGGAACGATGCCGATATGATCGCGTCCGATCAGAAAGAGATTCTTTTCGGTATCATAGAGCGCAAAGGCGTAGATCCCATTCAATTCTTCCAGAAAATCGGGCCCTTTGTCGCGGTACAGTGCCAATATCACTTCGCAGTCAGACTGGGTGAGAAATTCATACTCATTTTCGTACCTCTTGCGAATATCGCGATGATTGTATATTTCACCATTCACGGCCAACACCAATTTCCCGTCTTTGCTGACGAAGGGTTGCTTCCCTGACGCCGGGTCTACGATCGAGAGCCGCTCGTGCGCCAGAATGGCGTTGCTGCACGAAAAAATACCCGACCAATCCGGGCCGCGATGACGCAGTTTTTTTGACATTTCCAGCAATTGCGGCCGCAATTGCTCTTCCGATTTTTTCAGATTGAAAGTACAGACTATTCCACACATAATATGAAAGTTATTCGATAGTAATTCGGTTGTAATTCAAATTTACTATGTAAATTTAGATGGTTATTGCGTGCGCAGCCAAATATCGCGTAGCAAAATAATTTTACGACAGAGATTGATGAATATCTTCCGCCACTTTACGCCCCGAGGCGATGGCCTTTACCACCAGGCTGGCTCCCATCATGGTATCACCGGTAGCGAACACTTTTTCCAGGCTGCTTTTATGTTGTTTGTCCACTGCCACATTACCCCTGACATCATAGTTTACGCCCAGCTCGTTGAGTAATCCATCGTGAACGGGATGAACGAATCCGAGTGCCAGCAGTACCAGGTCTGCTTTAAGCGTTTCAGTCTTCCCCGTTGAAACCATGGAAAACCGTCCGTTCTCATCTTTTTCCCATTTGATCTCTTCCACCAGCGCCTCTTTCACCTCACCGTTCACTCCGCTAAATGCAAGGGTGTTTATCAGCCAGCGGCGTTCACAGCCCTCTTCGTGTGATGTGGAGGTCTTCAGTACCTGCGGAAAAGGGTCGGGCCAGGGTGTAGCGGGGTTCCTGCCCACCGGTGGTTTGGGCATGATCTCAATCTGAGTCACGCTTTTGGCGCCCTGTCTTATCGAAGTGCCCACGCAGTCGGAGCCGGTGTCTCCTCCGCCAATCACCAGCACGTGCTTATCTTTTGCCGATATCCTTTCTGTAGAAGCTGCCTCTTCGCCCAGGAGTATCCGTATCTGCTGCGAGAGAAAATCCATCGCGAAGTGTATTCCTTTCAAGTCCCGTCCCGGGGGAGTGATGTCTCTCGGCTTTCCCGCGCCGACGGCCAGGCAGACAGCATCATACTCCTCCATGATCTGCTTTCCGGAGATATCCCTGCCTATCTCTGTGTTGGTGATGAATTCAATACCTTCTTCCATCAGCAATTTCAGACGCCGGTCGATGATATGCTTGCTCAGCTTGAAATTGGGGATTCCATACCGGAGAAGTCCGCCGGGTTTGTTATCTTTCTCAAATACCGTCACATAATGCCCTTTGCGGTTCAGCTGCTGTGCAGCCGCAAGTCCTGCCGGCCCGGAGCCGATGACGGCTACCTTTCTGCCGGTGCGATGTTTTGGGGGACGGGCTTTGATCATCCCTTCCATGAAGGCCACCTCTGTCACCGATGCCTCGTTTTCACGTATGGTAACCGGCGCGTCATGCAGGGCAAGGACACACGATTTCTCACAGGGGGCGGGGCAGATGCGTCCGGTAAACTCCGGGAAATTGTTCGTTTCGTGCAACACCTCCACACCTCTTTTCCAGTCGCCCTTGTAAATATATTCCTGCCATTCGGGCATCTTGTTGCCCAGTGGACACGCCCAGTGGCAGAAAGGAATGCCGCAGTCCATGCAGCGTGCTGCCTGCTGCTTACGGTCTTCCCTGTTCAATGTTTGTTCTACCTCAGCGAAGTCATATATTCTTTCACTTATGGGACGATAGCCGGCATTTTTTCTCGGTATCGTCATAAATGCTTTTGGATTTCCCATATTTGCTATTGTTTGAATCCCTAAAAATGACCCTATTTAATAATCTCTTTCTACCACGGCGATTTTCCGGTTCAGTTCTGCCATTTTCCTTTCCTGCAGTACCTTCTTGTACTCAATGGGTACCACTTTAATGAACTTCTCCACATATTCGTTCCAGTTATCGATAATATGCTTGGCCAATTCGCTGTTGGTATACTGATGATGTTTGGAGATGAGGCTTTTCAGTTCACGGGTGTCGGACAGATCTTCCACCAGTGAAAGCTCTACCATTTCCATGTTGCAGTAATAATCGAAGTCGTTCTTTGCATTGAGTACATAGGCAACACCACCACTCATGCCCGCTGCAAAATTGCGCCCGGTGCTACCCAGTACCACCACGCAGCCTCCCGTCATGTATTCGCAACAGTGATCACCTGCACCCTCCACCACGGCAGTGGCTCCTGAGTTGCGCACGCAGAATCGCTCTCCTGCAATGCCGTTGATGTATACTTCCCCGTCCGTGGCGCCATAGAGCGATGTGTTGCCGCAGATAATATTCTCTTCCGGTTTGAACGTGCTTCCTTTGGGCGGTGTCACGATGATCCGACCTCCCGATAAACCTTTGCCGAGGTAATCGTTGGTGTCGCCATGAAGGTAAAAAGTAATTCCGTGCACGAGGAAAGCGCCGAAGCTCTGACCTGCCGATCCTTCAAAGTAAACCGATAGCGTGTGATCGGGCATCCCGGCCTGTCCGTAACGTCTGGCTATTTCCCCGGAAAGCATCGCGCCGGTGGTCCTGTCTGTATTTTTGATTTTCGATTTGATGCCGACAGGTTGCAGAAAATCGATGGCCGGAAGGGCTTCACGCATTAATTTCCGATCCAATACGTCGTCGATCTTGTGATGCTGCCCGCCCGTTCGCCGGAGGGCAAAAATGTTTGCCTCTTCGGGGGTATAGGTAATTTTTGAGAGGTCTATTTTTTCGGTCTTGGGTAGGTCAGGGAAGTGCTTCCGTTCCAACAGGTCGGCTCTGCCCACGATCTCATCCAGTGATCTGAATCCCATCTCCGCCAGTTGTTCACGTGTATCCTGCGCCAAAAAACGGAAGAAATTCACCACATATTCATAGCGGCCAATAAAACGTTTGCGCAACGCTTCATCTTGTGTGGCCACTCCTACCGGGCAGGTGTTGAGGTGACATTTGCGCATCATCACACACCCCAGTACAATGAGAGCACTGGTGGCAAAGCCGAACTCTTCGGCGCCGAGCATGGCCGCGATCACGATGTCACGGCCTGTTTTTAACTGACCGTCGGTCTGAAGTGTCACTTTCCCGCGCAAGTTGTTCAGCACCAGTGTCTGTTGTGTCTCTGCCAGCCCGATTTCGAGCGGCATGCCGGCATGCTTGATGGAACTGGCCGGGCTGGCTCCCGTACCTCCTTCCGAACCACTGATCACGATCAGATCTGCTTTGGCCTTGGCAACCCCTGCGGCAATGGTACCCACGCCGCTCTCCGATACCAGTTTCACGCTCACTACGGCGGTCGGGTTCACATTTTTGAGGTCGAAGATCAGTTGTGCCAGGTCTTCAATTGAATAGATATCGTGGTGCGGAGGTGGGGATATGAGTGAGATGCCGGGAATGGAATGCCGTGTTTTGGCAATGATGTTATCCACTTTGTATCCGGGCAGCTGACCTCCTTCTCCCGGTTTTGCTCCCTGGGCAATCTTTATCTGGAGCTCATCGGCATTCACGAGGTACTCGGTGGTGACGCCGAAACGGCCGGAAGCGACCTGTTTGATGGCACTTCTGCGCGACAATCCGTCCTCCTGCGGTTTGAACCGCTCGGGATCTTCCCCTCCTTCGCCGGTGTTGCTGCGACCACCGATGATGTTCATGGCGATGGCAAGCGCCTCATGTGCTTCCTTGCTGATGGAGCCGTAAGACATGGCGCCGGTACAGAACCGTTTCATAATCATCTCCACCGGTTCCACTTCCGAAATGTCGATGGGATTGTGTCTGTAATTGATCAGGTCCCGGATAAATGCAGGTCTCTCCTTCTCATTGACGAGCGCTGTATACTCTTTAAACAGCTTGTAATTATTTGTTTTGGTCGATATCTGAAGTTTGGCTATAGTTTCCGGATTCCACGCGTGGTATTCTCCTTCAATCCGGTAGGCATAGTTTCCCAGGTTTCTCAGCCGGAAGGGTTCATTGTCATCTTCACCGAATGCTTCGGTGAAAGGTTGCAGCACTTCGCGGGCAATATCTTCCATATCTATCCCTTCTATCTTGGAAGATATATCCTTAAAATAGTTATTCAGTACCGATGAGGAGATGCCGATCGCTTCGAAAATGTGTGCGCCGCGATAACTCCTGAGGGTGGAGTTACCCATCTTGGAGAGCACTTTCAGTAATCCTTTGTTAACCGACTTGATGTAGTTTTTCTTTGCGGTGTCGAAGTCGAGTTGTATCTCTCCTGACTTCACCTGCTGCGACAGCACCGCGAAAACCAGATAGGGATTCACGGCGTTGGCGCCGAAGCCGAAAAGGAGTGCGAAATGCATAACCTCCCGTGGTTCGGCACTCTCCACCACGATATCGATCTGCATTCGTTTTCTTTTTTCCACCAGATAGAGGTGTACGGCTGATGTGGCCAGCAGCGACGGGATAGGTGCATTCTGTGCATCCACGCCCCTGTCACTGAGGATGATATAGTTTTTGCCGTCGTCCACTGCTTTTTCTACCGAGCGGCACAGGTTGTCCACCGCTTCTTTTAATCCGTCGGCACCCCTCCCGGGGTCGAAGAGCATGGGAATCACCGCAGTGGAAAATCCTTTGTAGCGGAGGTTCGACAGAATATCGAACTGCGTGTTGGTAAGGATGGGACTTTTTATTTTTACGATGCCGGAGAGTGCGGGAATCTCCTTGAGCAGATTTTGATGAATAGCTCCCAGGTATCCGGTAAGCGACATCACCAGTTCCTCGCGAATAGAGTCGATGGGCGGGTTGGTGACCTGTGCAAATTGCTGCCGGAAGTAGTTGAACAACCGTTGCGGTTTATCGGACAAAGCTGCCAGCGTTACATCGTTTCCCATGGAAGATACCGGTTCCTTGCCTTCCGTTGCCATGGGTTTGATCAATATTTCGAGATCTTCCACAGCGTATCCGAAAGCTTTTAGCAGGGTTTCATAGTTCGCCACATCGTTGTTCACTCTTCTTCCCGAGGAGATATCATCGAGATTTACGCAGTTTTTATTAAGCCATGCGCGATACGGGAAAGCGCTTGCCAGCTCTTCTTTCAGTTCATTGTCGGAGTGGATCTTCCCGGTGAATGTATCTACGATGATCATCTTTCCGGGTTTAAGTCTTCCCCGTGCTTTGATATTGGATGCATCGAACGCAATGGTGCCGGTTTCGGAAGCAATGATCATAATGTCGTCGTGGGTGATGGTATAGCGTGCGGGACGAAGTCCGTTTCGGTCGAGCATGCCGCCCGCGTAGCGTCCGTCGCTAAAGAGAAGCGTGGCCGGTCCGTCCCAGGGTTCCATCAGCATGCTGTGATATTCGTAAAATGCTTTCAGTTCGTCGGAGATCGGGTTTTTGTCGT
>JBDKRY010000196.1:0-12234 GCA_039683155.1 Proteiniphilum sp. | reverse complement strand
CGGCGCATAAACCGGGTGGCCAGTGAAAGTTGCGTCTCCACGGTGCTGACCGAGATATGCATGATTTCGGCTATTTGCTTGGTGGATAAATCCTCTTTTCGACTCAGGATAAAGATTCTTTTCCGCGAAGGGGGTAACTGGTCGATAAGCTCATCAATAAAATCTTCCAGCCACTTACGGTCTATTTCTTTTTCGGTTGCCGTATCGAAAGGCGACTGTTCCTGCAGGATATACTCCTGGTATAAAAATTCGATCGTCTGCCGTTGGTACCTGTTCAGCAACATGTTTTTCGCAATGACGGAGAGATAGGAGAGAACAGACTTTTCCGGATGAATCTGTTCACGTACTTCCCACAGTTTCACGAATACTGATTGTACAATCTCCTCTGCCGTGTAACGGTCGCCGTGCGACAGGGTCATGATGAAGTTAAAAAGCTTTCCCGCATAACGCTTGTAGATGGTTCCGAAAGCTTTCTCAGAACCGTTTCTCAGTGCGATCAATTCTTTTTCCTCCTCAGTCATCTCCGTGCACATGTTACGTCACCTGTCTGTTTCATACCCCCATGTCTTGCCCTTTTCAAGGGCCGGCATCCCTTTGGTCATCCATACCGGAGCAGGATCGCCTTTGAGGTAATGGTCGAAGAACTGCTGCAGCCGGATGGAGAGGTCTTTGCTGTTGCGGCGGTGTACCAGATTGTGATCCTCACCGTTGTATTGCAGCATCCAGACGGGTTTCCCCAGTCGCCTGAGCGTCATGAAGAGCCCAATTCCCTGGTACCAGGGAACAGCTCCGTCCTTGTCGTTGTGCATGATCAGCAGGGGTGTCTCTGCCTTATCGGCAAAGAAGACGGGGGAGTTGTCGGTATATAGCCGGAGCGAATTGCTTATTTTTTTGCAAGGTAGTGTTACATTTAGTTCCATAGTATAGTTCTTTATTAGTCTTGAAACAAAATTATTCTTTTTTTTCTTGTTCAGCTAATCCGTGAACTGTTATTTTAATTCGGTAGAGTCAACCAGCAAGTGCGAATTTACGCTAATTGTTTGTAAAATTTATTTTTTGGTGAAATTCTAATTTTTCTATAGGTCTTCGGTTTAGCTTGTACAGAATTTTTTTGTTATCCTCATCTGAATAATCTTAAAATGATGCCCTTTTCGGGATACATTGCCTGATTAACTTATTCTCGTTTTCAATTGCTCCTTTTTGGCATGAAAAATATGGATCCGCAAAGTAAACCGGCACTCCTAATCGTTTAGTTATTAACTCGTGAACTGTGAACTCTGCCCCGTTATCCGTAGTGGTGGTTTTAAAGTTTAATACTCCCCGTTCTCTGTACCGTCTAAGCGGGGTTTTAACTAAAAACATTCAATAGCTTTTTTATTATTTTGGTTTTTTTTATTTGTAAACCAGCACTCTGTGGAGCAAATGAGTAAGTCAAGCTTTTTAGGAAAAATAAGACTCTTTTCAGCGTGGAGATTTTTCCTAAAACCCTATCATCACGAAGTTCCGACGGATTGAAAAAAAGAGTCATTGTGCCTTCATCCCATATCAATATATCTCCTGCTTGTCCGGTTGCTTAAAGAGTAATTGGAATAATCAGAACCATTAATATGTTGGAGAGTCTTTTCATGATGCGCTCGCGGATGTTTGCTCCTGTTTATTTTTAAAATGAATATTCTACGCCTAAACCAGACAAATAATTGAATATCAACGGTATAAAAATATTGTATTCGGCTCTGAAAAAACAATTCATTGAAATCACCAAGAAAAAATAGGATGGTCCGTTGGCCTCGTACCTATCATTGACATCATCGCGTCGTAAATCGTCTGCGATAGCGTGGTTTCCCAAGCGGCGAACAGTCCGGCATAAAAAGCACCGTTCGTCGAGTCATTCGGCACATGGCGGGGATGGTTGATCTGCCCCACCGCAACCTTTTTCATGATTTCCCTGATCCTCTCCGGCTGGAAAGCGGGGTCCGCGCATTCCGGGCACAGCTTGTAAAGGATAGCATCAGGATCCCTGCGATAAAAGGAAGTAGTTTGTTCATAATCAGTCGGCTTGCTTTAAATATTTATCCTGTTACAGCTATGATCACCCGGTATAAATAGAATCAATCACTGCTGTCATACAGGCATTGGAACAGGTCATGCCTGTAGATATCGTCAAGACCGTAAAAGAAATGGCCGGCAATCTGCAGGTTGGGTGTTATCAGCTCTTCTCCAAAGGCGTTGTTGATCGATTTCGCCACCAGCTCGGAGCAGTAGAGCTTGTCGTCGCTTGCCAGGTCAAAATCCAGGTCGAAGGGAATCCCACTCTCGTAGAAGATCCTGGCCTGTCTCACGATTTCCGCCTTCATCGGGTCGGGTGCATTGATCGCATAAAGAGCCCACTCCCTGGAATGCCCGATGAACGATTCCAGGGGTTCATCTTTCACGATGCCTTTGCCGGTGAACTCGTTGGCCTCGATGTGATAGACCTTGTACCTGTCATCGACACGATGAAGGATACCTGAATGGGAATAGCGCTTCTCTTTGGAGGATACCCTGCGGAAGATGTTGGAAAAGTAACCATTCCCGAGCCGGAGGATCAGGTATGCGCTGTCATTGAGCTCAACAGGTAGCGCCTGCTGTTCGCACATACGACCCTTACCTGTACAGCTTGTAGCTGCCAGTAAGAAAATAATCAAACAATTGAAAAAGGTTTCTTTATTTCTCGGCATCGGTATGAACCAGCCATTTTCCATCGAGCTTAACCAGTTCAATTACATCTTCCTTGCCTTCTTCATTAGCGAAATAGACCCAGGCACTATTATCTGCCACTGAATCCCTGAGGAAGGTGAATTCAAAATCGGGTTTCACCTCAATGCCGCCTAAAGCACTTGCCATATCAAGCATCTGTCCGGTAGCCTCGGTGGCGTACTTCTTCGCTTCATCCACTTTTCCCTGTGCCAGGTTATCCACGAATGCCCGTGCCGTTTTCTCAGGACCGGATGAGGAACAGGAGAATAATAAACCCAATACCAAAATCAACAGAAAATTCTTTTTCATGACTCTTTGAAATTAATTGTGAGTAAATATGAGAATATAAAAATTGTGTTCGTGGTAAATCGTTATTTAATCCGATAGAAGCAGTTAGTTCAGCTATTTTCGATTCATTGTCAATGTATCAGATTGCAAATATAACAATTTTTTAGAAACAATGCAATTTGTCATTTTTTTTCTGATTGTCTGTTACCATGACGATAGCTATATTTTAACCCATATCCCAGTATCTGGTCGGAGGTATAGCACAGTGCCATGATCATGGTTTCTGTTTTTGAACGGTAGTTTCGTGTCCGTCGTCGATGAAACCTTCCCCTTGTCTCGTTTAGCCGTGTAAGCGTCCTTGATACGCTTGCCGGTTTTAGACAAGGTGGTGTCATCGAAGATCAGGTAACGGGAGGAGCTATCAACTACATCTCTATCCTGGGACGTCACCTTCAGAAAACGATGCACGAGATGCCACATGAGCATCCGCCAGCATATAAAGGGACTGTTCTTTAGACGATAGAACACATCCTTGCCCATGAAGGAGCCTTCACCGGTGGAGCTGGTCAGGTAGGGGTTGACCGTCTTGTCCGGACTGACCCCCATGGATACCAGCGTTGCCAGAACCATTCTAAAGTCATATCCGCGACGCTTGAAAAAATTGAACTCCGTGAAGCACTCGCTTGAACGTTGTTTGTCCCATTGTCACATTCTTCACTTTTCATTCTTCACTTTTCGATTTCATACCCCCATGTCTTGCCCTTATCAATGGCCGGCACCCCTTTGGCCATCCATACCGGAGCGGGATCGCCTTTGAGGTAATGGTCGAAGAACTGCTGCAGCCGGATGGAGAGGTCTTTACTGTTGCGGCGGTGTACCAGATTGTGATCCTCACCGTTGTATTGCAGCATCCAGACGGGTTTCCCCAGTCGCCTGAGCGTCATGAAGAGCTCAATTCCCTGGTACCAGGGAACAGCTCCGTCCTTGTCGTTGTGCATGATCAGCAGGGGTGTCTCTACCTTATCGGCAAAGAAGATGGGGGAGTTGTCGATATAGAGCCGGAGAGAATCGCTCATTGCAGCCCCGATGCGCGACTGTGTCTGCTCATACTGGAACTGACGGCTGCGTCCTGACTCCCAGCGGATTCCCCCGTAGGCGCTGGTCATGTTCGATACCGGTGCTCCGGCAGCCGCCGCCTTAAACAGGTTGGTCTGTGTGACCAGATAAGCTACCTGATAGCCCCCCCAGCTCTGTCCCTGGATGGCCATATTGGCGGCATCTACCCAGTTGTTTTTAGCAAGTGCTTCCGCTCCTGCAACTATCGCGTTGTAAGCATCCCTTCCCGGCTGCCCCACTGTGTAATGGATGTCGGGAGTTAAAACAAGGTAACCACGACTTACAAAAAACGGGATGTTGATTGTCGAACGGCTGGGGGTGGGTGTGAACCAGCGGTAGAGATCATCGGAATGCTTCTCGTAGAAGTAGATTATCACCGGGTATTTCCTGGCAGGATCAAAATCCTCCGGCTTGTAGAGGATACCTTGCAGCGGTACGCCGGTAAAGGAGGTCCAGGAAAAAAGTTCTGCCGTTCCCCAGTTGTAGTCTTGCATCTGCGGGTTGATACGGGTCAGTTTTTCCGATGATTTCCAGTAATCGCGGGTCACATACAGATCGGGAGATGTCTGGAAGTTGCTTTTCTGAAAGAGAAAGATATCCTCTTCCTTTGCTTTCGATACCGATGTAAAGGTGAATCCCTCCAGTACTCTTTTCTTCAGTGGTTGACGCCCTTTCTGTGCCAGCGTGTAGAAGCCCGCCTCCTTGCTCCTGTTGTCGAATGCGGTGAGCAGCAGGAGATCGTCGGACTCAATAAATCGTTTTTCGGGGTCGGTATTCAGGTATCTGAAGGTGACGGAGTCGCTGCGGCCGACATGAAGGGTGATGTTTTCCGCTTTTTTCTCCCCTTTGGGATCGATTCTCCAGATATCGAACGCATCATTGATCAGTACGTACCCGTCGTTCTCTCCCCAGGCGGCAATTCCGTATGGACCCGGATAGGAGGGCGTATCATGCTTCTCATCCCAGAAATTAACCGGTATATCTATGGTAAGGTTCTTCATCGTCTTCTCCCGGTTGTCGTAAGCAAACCAGTGCCGCTGAGCGGCATCCCACCAGAGTGTGTAATTCCCTTTCGGTGAGAGCATCGGCCTTCCCGGCAGGGGTTGACCGACGGGATGCAGGCTGTTGTCTGCCAGATCCATGATCCAGGCATCGTATCTCGATGATATATTCCACTGGCTCTCCGTCTGATAGGGAAGATCGGACCAGAGCAGTGCGTAGCGGCCGTTGCCTTCATCGGATACAGTGACGGAAGGCATTTGTACTCCGGCCACCGGCAGAAAATTATCCTTCCGCATCGGATCCACTACACCGGTGTAAGTGCGTTTCTCTTCCTGCTTCAGCTCCGCCAGCTGCTGTGGCGGAATCAGACGGTCCTGCCAGTGCCAGATATCCAGGGAAGCCATTTCGAAATCAACGATGGTGGTGTCTTTGGGTGCCTGTTTGGGTGCAACACCGATGAGAATCCTTTTGCCATCTTTGCTGAACGAGGGAGAGGCATGTTCATTAAAAATCCATCCTTCCGGCATTCCCGATGCGTTCCTGTCGGCAATGATTATCGCTGAATCGGATCCACTTTTAAAATAAAGCAGATCAAACACTTGCTGTTTCACTTTTGAGGTGTCGCTTGTAGCAAGATAGGTGAGTTGACTGCCCGGTTCATCGAACGCGAGCGATTTATATTCCATTTTATCGGTTGAAATGGTTTTTTGACTGTTGTTTCTCAGATCGATAAACACTACACGCGGAACATCGGTTGAATCTTTCTGATCCGGCTGAATCGATACAGCGAAAGCATGCTCAAATTTATTGAACAGATACTCCTTCGCATTCCGGAAAGTGTCCTCCTGCTGGGTTAATATGTTGTGCAATATCAGCATCTCTTTTGGTTTCTCTTTATCTGCTTTCCGGGTGGTATCTTTGGGCGCATCGATGGTATAGGCTACGTGTGAATCAAATTCCTGTGCAGTTTTAAATGATTTTACCCCGGGAATCTTCTGTATGGCAAACGTACGGTTATCAACAATCAGCAGAGAGTCTGCGGGCATCTCTTCAGCTTTTTTCCGGTCGATACGGGCTTGCCGGCGCACAGCAAAAGGCGCCTTAATCAGTCCTACCGTCCATCTTCCGGCAGGAGAGAGTGTAAAACTTTTCACCCTGGCTATGGTGAGGGTACGATTATTGCCGGTATCCTGCAAAAACAGGGTGGTATCCCCTTCCTGTGGTGCGATGAGTGTACCTACTATCCTGCCATCATTGCTGATGGAAGTGTTCGACAGGCTTTTCCAGCTATCGTACACCGAATGATCGAGCGGCTTCTTCTGAGAAAAGAGAAACGTCGTTGAAAAAAGCAGACAGAGTGACAAGTAAATAGTTGTATGCATGACGGATTGAATTTTGTATTTTAGTTCGCATAATACATTCGTTAACAAAAATACAATTTTTTTATTTAGCATGCGCCTGCATCCTGCATTTTTGAACCTTATCCCTGTAAAATTGTTGTATGTTCCTATGATTGTGATAGTGAAATGAATAATAGATACACGATACAACTTGCGCGTGAGTCAATATTTCCGGAAGGTGTCGTTGAACAAATTAAAGGTATTGATTCTGCGCGCTATGACGATAAATATCACAGGGTTTTAGTGACGATCGAAGAGAAACGGGTGGATGACGCTGCCGAAATCCTTCAGGCGGCGGTCACTGCCATCCGCCGGGAGGGCGGAGAGGTACTGACAGAGAAAATTTCTCAACCAGTGCTCAACATGACCTGCGCTGCCTGTGCCTCCAGTACACAGAACGTACTTTCGTTTGTTCCCGGTGTGCCCACAGCATCTGTCAATTACGGCAACGGAAAAGGGCAGATTGAATATCTGCCGGAAATCGTTTCGCCCTCTGATATGAAATCAGCATTGCAGGAGATAGGTTACGACCTTCTTATAGAAGAGGGAGAAGCCTCGTTTGAGCATGTGGCGCAAATAGAGGAGGAGAATTACAAAAAACTCCGCAGCCATACCATGTGGGCCATTGTGCTGGCCATTCCGCTGGTAGTTATCGGCATGTTTTTTATGCATGCCCCTTATGCCAATGAAGCGATGTGGCTGTTGGCAACACCGACTTTGTTTATTTTCGGCAGACGCTTCTTCGTGGGGGCATGGAAGCAGGCAAAACACCGCACGGCAAATATGGATACGCTGGTTGCATTGAGTACCGGCATCGCCTATCTGTTCAGCCTTTTTAATATGCTTTATCCCCAATTTTGGGAGAGCAGGGGATTGGAAGCACATGTTTACTTTGAGGCCACCGGGGTGATCATCGCCTTTATTCTGCTTGGAAAGATGCTGGAGGCGCGGGCAAAGGGGAACACCTCCGACGCCATTAAAAAACTGATGGGTTTGCAACCTTCCACGGTGGTTGTTTTCCGTGAAGGGAAGCCGGAAGAGATACCCATTGCCGGGGTAATGATCAATGACACCATACTGGTGAAGCCGGGAGAGAAGATTGCGGTAGATGGAGAAGTGACCGAAGGCAGCTCCTTTGTGGACGAGAGCATGATCTCAGGCGAACCCATCCACGTGGAAAAGAAACCCGGTGAAAAGGTCTATGCCGGCACCATCAATCAGAAAGGGAGCTTTCGTTTCAAAGCGCAGAAAGTTGGGAAAGATACACTGCTTGCACAGATCATCAGGACGGTGGATGAGGCCCAGGGAAGTAAAGCCCCGGTGCAGGGGTTGGTGGACAAGATCGCCGGCATTTTCGTGCCGGTGGTTATTGGTATTGCGCTGCTCAGTTTTGCCATCTGGATCATCTTTGGTGGTGAAACCGGTTTTGTGTATGGATTAATGGCGATGGTGACGGTACTGGTCATTGCCTGTCCCTGTGCACTGGGACTGGCCACACCTACAGCCATCATGGTTGGAATCGGGAAAGGGGCCGAAGAGGGGATCCTGATTAAGGATGCCCAGAGCCTGGAGATGGCGAAAGATATCGATGTGGTGGTGCTCGATAAGACCGGAACCATCACCGAAGGAAAACCACAGGTGAGCAAAATCACCTGGTCGTTAAATGCGTTGCCGCTGCACCGTGATATCCTCTACAGCATTGAATACCGGTCGGAACATCCTCTGGCGGATGCAATTACTGCCGAATTGAAGGAGAGCGCCACCCTTCTCGACGATGTGACCGTACAGCAAGTGAGTGGAAATGGGATAGTGGGAACCTATGAAGATAAATCCTATTATATCGGAAATGAACATTTTCTGGACGCTAAAAGCATTGTGATTCCGGCTGATTTGAAGCAGCAGCTTTATAAGGAGCTGGATGCGGCACATACCGTGTCCGTGTATGCCGATGAGAAAATAGCACTTGGCGTGGTGGGCATCACCGACAAGATGAAACCTACCTCCCCGGAAGCGATAGGCAAATTGCGCAGTATGGGAATAGATGTGGCCTTATATACCGGCGACAATGAGAAGGTGGCGGCTGCACTGGCCGGCGAGCTGGAGATTACCCGCTTTAAGGGAGGTGTATTGCCGGAAGAGAAAGTCGAACTGGTGAAGGCACTGCAACAACAGGGGAAAAAGGTGGCGATGGTGGGCGACGGTATCAACGACAGCGGCGCACTGGCGCAAGCCGATGTTAGCATCGCGATGGGGGCGGGGAGCGATATCGCCATGGATGTGGCGAAAATGACCATCATTTCGTCCGATCTGAACAAGATTCCCAAAGCGATTCACCTTTCCCAGGCAACAGTGAAGACAATCCGACAGAACCTTTTCTGGGCTTTTATCTACAATATGATTGGCATACCCATCGCTGCGGGAGTGTTGTATCCCTTCACCGGTTTTTTGCTCAACCCCATGATCGCGGGAGCAGCTATGGCATTGAGTTCCGTGAGCGTGGTCACGAACAGTCTGCGGTTGAAAGGGAAGAAAATTTGAGAACTACTATGTTTCATTAGGAATCACAAAAACGGCATAATTTCTCAAAGCGCCAAGCGTCTTATTCAATATAAATAAGAAGATTAATTGTTTATTTTTCTAAAAATACATTATAACTGGAAACCAACAGCCCAACCACTTCGGAGTAGTTGTCGCGTCCCGAGCTAATCTGGTTTGTCTTCAGGTATACATCATACATCTTGTCCTGGGTATCGGAGAGGGTTTCGTTTCGCGCTGCCATCCAGTGCTCACTGTTGCGTTGCAGATCGGCGATGATCTCCGGCCTGATGGCACTAATCAGCGATTCATAGTCATCCGGCAGCAGTCGTCTTGCATCGCGTAACAGGTATCCCAGCACCGAGACGTATGCGCTATAGCGCACCACCGGGTCGCTGCTGCTGGCACAAATGATAAAGGCATACAGGCTGGCCTCCGATTCAGGAGCAATCCCGTACTGATGTGCCATTTCATGCGCCAGTGTGAAAGGATAGGTGAAAGGCAGTCCATAGTTGTTTACATGGATCTCATTGAAAAAGGGGCCGAAGTAACCCGAGACACCCATTTTTGTATAGAACGACTCAAAGATCATCGCCTTCACTCTTCTTTTTCCGTTGGGATAGGGCAGGCTTAACGTCCGCTGAAGCCGGAGGTAGGAATGCTCCAATTCTTCACGGACGTCCTCTTTGTTCATATCGTGGCTTGCCCCATAAAACAGGTTGGCGTTGCCGATAAAACGGATGGCTACATTGCGCAGATTCTCCTTGTCAAATGGCACCTCCCTCACTTCATTCCGGGTATAGAAATCGTCCCTGAAGTAAGCTACACCCCAGCCAAAATAGAACCAGGCCACAACAATGACAATGAACCGGACAAGAGCAAAGAGGAAAGCATTGACAGGTATTTTCCGCAGGATTACAAACAGTATCTTGCCGGTGAACCACAACAATGCTGCCACGATAAAAAGGTCATACAATGAAAAAGGGAATATACCGGAGATAAAGGAGAAGACGGTCGCAATCACAGGATAAACAGTTCTCATATACCCCTCGGAAAGCATCGGGCTGCGGCTGAAAATAAAAACAGTGAGAAGCAGTACACCTCCGACGATGAGCAAATACTTCCATTTTTGTTTATTATCTATTCTCTCCGCTGTCTGTGGCACACCTCTTTCTGTCATAACCAGCCTTAATTATTTTCACTCATTTTGAGAAGTTCATTTTCTTTTCGTACGGCAATACACTGCATTCTCCTGTCTGTTAATAAATCACCCCGGAAGGACCATTGGACAGTATGGGTATCCCCAGTACATGCTCAACATATTGAAAATAGTAAAACAGCTTATGATTCAGCTCAAACCCGTAATCCACACCCGGCTCATACCCTATAATGGGCTCAAAGAATGATCTTTTGCGGGGCTGGGTAGCCAGGTAATTCCAGGCCGACACATATTGTTGGTTCCAGTTCTCATAGTACTGTTGGGAACGGTATCTGGCCGGTGAATTCTGAATCATGTACCAGGTTTCGAATCCCGTATCGAATACAATCAGTTCATATTCCACGGAATCTTCCTGAGTCTCATTTCCGTTCGGTTCAATCTTTACCATCCCTTTTGGTCCCGAGCAGGCAGCCAGGAATGATACCACCATAAGCAAATAGAATAACCTTTTCATAATCCTAAATCTTTTGATTTAACTTTTATTTCTTAACCCTAATACCGGAACCACCCGGAGGAGGCAGGGTACATAGCGACACTAATTATCGGACTGTGTTCTGTAGTATAAACCTCGTAGTTTGAAATTAACAATCCAACCACTTCCGGAGTAGTTGTCGCGTCCCAAACTTACTCTGTTGGTCTTCAGATGGGCATCATATTCATTGTTCTATGCGTTCGAAAGCGACTTGTTGTTTCTAACCGCAAGCCAGTTGTTCCTGTTGCGCTGCAGATCGGCAATGATTTCCGGACGGATTGTCATATAAAGAAAATGGGAAAGGGTTTGAGAAAAAGGATAGTAACAAGGCAACAACAGGGTAAACCCTCTGCATATACCATATCATCGGCAAAATATGTCTTTAGCGTTGAAAAACAGTTTGATATCCTGTTATTGTCTTATGTTATCGCCATATTTATCAGCGAAATTCAAGAACCGGCTACCTTTATTTCATCAGAACCAATGTAAGTTCTTCTATTTGTTTGAAGTCTTCGTCGAAAGTCACCAATGGAAGATCTAAATAAATTGCCGTGGCAGCAATGATGGCATCGGGCAGTTTTATTTTATATTTGTGTTTGATGCTTTTACAATGTTTTTGATGGGCGCCAGCAAATCGAAAACGAAGCAACTATCTACCAATTCTTCAATAATGGTACGTTCGCTTTCACTCATGTCTTTCTTTCCGAACAATTCAAGTTCAGTAATGGCAGAAATATATACTTCTTTGTTCGTGAGAAAATCAACTACCATTTCGTTATTATGGAGTAGATACAGGAGGACGTTTGTGTCACAAAGTATCCTAATCCCACTCATCCCTAACGCGTTTTTGAAAAGCAAGTGGATCTTCTTTCCAAGATATACGCCCGGCAAAGTGCTTGGCGTCAAACAACTTCCTTGATTTCAGTTGGCGAAGTTCCTTATCTACCTTTCCTTTGTGGTATTTTTTCTCTATTTCTATCACCATCCTGTTCATATCTTTCATATTTATGCACTCAAAGATACACTTTCTTCTCAAATAGACAAAATTTTGAAAAACAAAAATTTATTGCTGACACTGGTGATTGATGATGAAAATATGAACAAAACCGCCTGAAATTTGTCTTTAATGCCAAGCCGTACCCGATAAGCCGACGCGGCTAAAAATATTATACATTAAAAGAGTAAGGAATAAATGGAAACGATCAAATTCAAAACAAATATCAATTGCACCAATTGTCTGGCCAAAGTTACCCCCTTTCTGGATAAAAAGGAGGGCATACAATCCTGGAATGTGGATATAGATAATCCCGATAAGATACTGACAGTGGAAACGGAAACACTTACGGCGGATGATATTGTGAAGACCATCAAACGTACCGGTTTTGTAGCGGAGGAGATTTAGGAGAGAGTCGTTTGAATCTAAAGAGTTCAACATTTGGATTTAGCAACAATCCAATTATTTGAGA
>JBDKRY010000195.1:0-3196 GCA_039683155.1 Proteiniphilum sp. | reverse complement strand
GAGTAGTGATCACAAGGCCAATCCCAACACTGCTTACGGCAGGAGCAAGCTGAAAGCCGAAAACTATGTAAAGAGCCTCAACGACTTCCCCTGGTTGATCCTGCGACCCACAGGCGTTTACGGCCCGAGAGACAAAGACTACCTTATCCTGATGAAAGCGGTCAAAAACGGGATTGATGTAGGTGCGGGATTCAGAAAACAAATTTTGTCGTTCATCTACAGCGAAGATCTGGTGAATGTGATCTTCACGCTCATCGATAAAGGAATTCGCAGAAAAGAATATTTTGTGGCCGACGGAGAAAGTTATACCGACAGTGAATTCAACGCCATTGTGCAGCAGGCGCTTCACAAAAAGCATGTGCTCCGGCTGAAAATACCGCTTTTCCTCGTTAAACCGGCAGCCTTCCTCAACGAAAAAGCGGCGGCGCTTCTGGGGAAGGCGACAACCTTCAACACCGACAAATACCATATCATGAAACAACGCAACTGGGCATGTGACATCTCTCCCTTGCAATCAGATACAGGCTTTGTACCTGCATACAGGCTGAAAGAAGGGGTGGAGAAGACGGTCGCCTGGTACAAAGAGCATGGATGGCTCTGAATATGCCGGCAGACGACATGCGGCAATAAGTGATTTTATTGCATATGTAGCGTAAATCAACCATTTTTTGTACTTTTGTTTTAAAATGAGGCTGTCATAAAAAAGTTACTTTGATCATCGATGCGCGTGTAACAGATTGCATGCGCATTTCACACGAATAAGACAAACATGAAGATAGCACTGATCGGTTACGGTAAAATGGGGCACGAGATTGAAAAAATAGCCCTGGAAAGAGGACATGAGATCGTCTGCATCATCGATATAAATGAGGAAGACAAGTTCAGCTCCCCTGCATTTCAGAGCGCTGAGGCAGCGATTGAATTCACCACACCCGGCAGCGCCCTGCAGAACTACAGGCGGGCTTTTGCAGCCGGCGTGCCGGTAGTATCGGGCACCACAGGATGGCTGGATCATCTGGACGAAATCAGGGAGGCGTGCGACAAAGAGGGCAAAACTTTCTTCTATGCATCGAACTTCAGCCTGGGCGTAAACATTTTCTTTGCGCTCAACAACTTTATGGCCGGCATCATGAACCGGTTCCCTGATTACGACGTGCGCATGGAGGAAACGCACCACATGCACAAGCTGGATGCCCCCAGCGGCACGGCCATAACACTGGCCGAAGGAATCCTGGCGCATATCGACAGAAAAGAAAAATGGGTTTTGGATGAGACGGACAAGGCCGGTGAGCTGTCAATCAAAGCTTTTCGCGAAGGAGAGGTGCCAGGCATCCATACCGTGATCTACGAATCGGATGCCGACAGCATCCGCATCACCCACGATGCCAAAAGCAGAAGAGGTTTTGCACTGGGTGCCGTGCTGGCAGCTGAATTTACGAGAGGCAGGAAAGGTTTTCTCGAAATGAACGATATGCTGGGTATATTGTAACAGATAAATTATCAGATGATGACAATCAAACAACGATTTTCAAGCGCCACACGCCGCCAATGGATGTGGTTTGCCGTGTGGATAGCAGTTACCGTGTTATTCGCCCTATGGGCGGGCTCTCCGTGGATATTACTCTTTATCCTTCTTTTCCTGGATATCTATATTACCAAATGGGTGCCCTGGTCTTTCTGGAAGAAGTCAAAAAACACCACATTCCGCAAAACAATGGAATGGGTCGATGCCATCCTTTTCGCGTTGATAGCAGTCTACTTCATCAACACATTCTTTTTTCAGAATTACCAGATACCCTCCTCATCACTGGAGAAATCGCTGCTCGTAGGGGATTTCCTGGCGGTGAGCAAGCTCAGTTACGGGCCGCGGTCGCCGATAACACCGCTCTCGTTTCCACTGGCGCAGCATACCATGCCGGTGATAGGCGGTAAATCGTACATCGAAAAACCCCAATGGAAATACAATCGGCTGAAAGGATTTGGCAAGGTGGAAAGAAACGATATTGTGGTGTTCAATTTCCCTACCGGTGACACCGTCGCGCTGAATCAGCAGGGGGTCGATTTCTATACGCTGGCAAGGCATAATTCCAACGGCAGCGCCGGTGTGCGTGCCGACAAACGCACCTACGGCGAGATTGTCTACCGCCCGGTGGACCGGCGCGAAAACTATGTGAAACGATGTATCGGCCTTCCCGGCGAGACCATCGCACTGAGGAACGACAGTGTATTTATTGACGGTACCTTGCTGCCCAATCCCCGCCTCTCACAACACAACTACATGATCCACACCGACGGAACACAGATCTCTGCCGACCTCTTTGAGGAGTTGGGCATCAACAGGGCCGATTATTATACCCAGGATGGATACGGTCAGGCTGTTCCCCGCTCGCAGGATTTAACAGGCGCAGACAGTCTGAGCCTGGCGCTCTTTGGCTTGCAGCAACGTAACGGCAACAACGGCAGGATTTACTTCAGCATCCCCATGACCAATGAGATGGTGGCAGCGATGAAGGCGAAACCCTTCGTTTGGGATGTGATCAAAGAAAAAGAACAACCGGGAATGAGTTATTATTATCCGGTCAACTACGACACGGGATGGTTGCGCGACACTTTTGGTCCGCTATGGATACCGAAAAAGGGAGCAACCCTTGCGTTTGACTCCGATGTGGATTTCAAGGTGGCAGCTTATGAACGTTGCAGCAAAAACTACGAAGGACACGATTTCGCCTACCGCGACGGAAAGGTGTACATCAACGGTGAACAGGCCGACTCCTATACCTTCAAGTTCGATTACTATTTCATGATGGGGGATAACCGGCACAACTCGGCCGATTCGCGCGTGTGGGGTTTTGTTCCCGAAGATCATATCGTGGGCAAACCAATGCTCATCTGGCTCTCTCTGGAGAAAGACAAGGGGTGGTTCAACGGGAAGATACGCTGGAACAGACTGTTTCGCAGTGCGAATATACCGGCATGAGCTGTGAGACGGCACAACAAACGGTGCTGCTTACCTCCTGCTACCTCGCACCACTCTCCTATTACGCACTGTTGATGAAAGCCGGCAGAGCAGTGATCGAGACCAGAGATAACTATCAGAAACAGAGCTACCGAAACCGATGCCATATTGCCGGCGCAAACGGAATGCTTTCACTGAGCATTCCCGTGGAAAAGCCAGATGGTGTGAAATGTTCAATGA
>JBDKRY010000194.1:0-5150 GCA_039683155.1 Proteiniphilum sp. | reverse complement strand
CATCCAGCGGGAGCTCATCAAAAAAGCCATCCACCACAAGAAGCCGGTGATTGTGGCCACACAGATGCTGCACTCAATGATTCACAACCCCCGGCCTACGAGGGCGGAGATCACCGATATCGCCAATGCCATCTACTACCGTACCGATGCGGTGATGCTCAGTGGTGAAACGGCGTACGGTAAATATCCCGTGGAGGCGGTGACCACCATGGCCAAGACCGTCTATGAAGCAGAACTGACCAAGCTGTCGGAAAATGATATCCGTGTACCCTATGACCCCGATGATGACCGTGAGGTGACGGAGTTTCTGGCGAAACAGGCGGTGAAAGCCTCTCTGCGTTTGAATGTGAAGGCCATTGTCACAGACAGTCACACCGGCAAGACAGCCCGGGTGCTGGCGGCATTTCGTGGCAAAAGTCCCATTTATGCGATAACCACCACCGAGCGGCTGGCACGGGAGCTGGCACTCTCCTACGGTATCTGGGCCGAGTACCAGCAGGGAAAGGGCGACGGCAACACCAAGGAGAGCCGGAGAGCCTATTTCATTGCGGCAATCCGCAGACTCATCGACAGGCAACTGATAGAACCCAAAGACCGTGTGGCCTATTTGGGGGGGAGCTTTGGAGAAGTGGGGGGTACCACTTATCTGGAAATTTCCGAAGTATGGCGGATACTCGAGGCAAAAGAAAAATACAATTTACCCGATTATACCACCTGAAGCGCATGAACCAGAAGCTGGAAGAGTATATCCTTACCCATATTGATGCCGAACCCGGTCTGCTGAACCAGATTGATCGGGAGACACATATAAGGATGGTACAAACAAACATGAACGCGGGACATCTGCAGGGGAGGTTGCTGAAGATGCTTACCCAGATGATACGTCCGCAACGAATTCTGGAGATAGGTACTTTTGTCGGTTATTCGGCACTCTGTTTTGCCGAAGGGCTCGGGGAAGACGGTGAGCTTCACACCATCGAGATCGATGATGAGATAGAAGATATTGCCCGTGCTCACTTTGCCCGGTCGGAACAGGGTCATAAGATCACCCTTCATATCGGAGACGCACTGGAGATTATCCCCCGTTTTCCCGATGCACATTTTGACCTGGCGTTCATGGATGGTGACAAAGAAGCGTATTGGGATCATTATGAAGCGCTGTTGCACAAGATAAGGAAAGGAGGGTTTATCCTTGCGGATAACACACTCTGGTACGGAAAGGTAGTGGAGGAGGTGAAAAGCAATGACCGCTCTACCGTAGGGATACTCAATTTTAACAAAAAACTGTCGGAAGACAACAGGGTAGAAAAGGTGATATTGCCTGTCCGTGACGGACTAACGCTCATTAGAAAGAAATAAATAAACAAAACCCCGGTACTCATCAGAAGGAGATAAAACAGTATGGACTCAAACAGACAACAAAAAGTAAACCGGTTAATACAGAAAGAACTCAGCGAGATATTTTTGCTGGAGACAAAGAAGATGCATGGTGTTTTTATATCGGTGACCAACGTGCGGGTGTCGCCCGATCTGGGTGTCGCCCATGCTTATCTGAGCATCTTCCCTTCTGAGAAAGCGGAGGAGCTGGTAAAAAATATCAATGAGAATGTGAAATCGGTGCGCTATGATCTCGGAAAAAGGGTTGGTAAGCAACTTCGGGTAGTTCCCGAGCTTACGTTTCATGTGGACGATTCACTGGATTACATCGAGCATATCGACCGGTTGTTGAAAGACCGGTAAAAACGAACCCTGTTAAACATTTTTTCTTGAAGGAATATATGCAGAAGATAAGCTTGCTTACCCTATGCTGTCTCGGGAAAAAGTGCATTTTACTATGAACCTATCTTTTTTCATTGCCCGCAGGTATCTTTTTTCGAAGAAATCGCACAATGCCATCAATGTGATTTCCATTATTTCGGTGTGCGGCATTGCCATTGCCACCATGGCGATGGTGTGTGTGCTGTCGGTGTTCAATGGTTTCGGCGGTATCGTGGAAGATTTGTTCAGCGCTTTTGATCCCGATTTGAAAGTTTCGGTGAAGCAGGGGAAGGTATTTGATTATCACACCCCGGCATTTGAGAAAGCGCTGCAACTGCCCGGCGTGCAATTGATCTCCGAGTCGCTGGAGGAAAATGCGCTGTTTAAGTTTGAAGATCAGCAGGTTCCCGTTCGCATGAAAGGTGTGTCGGAAGATTTTAAGCTGATGACCGACATGGAGAAGCTGATGGTCGACGGGTCGTTCAGGCTGCGCGAAGATGTGGTGGATTACACTACCCTGGGGGCCGGGCTGGCCGTTACCCTCGGTGCACGTCCCGGATTTATCAATCCCCTGGAAATATATGCTCCCCGGCGCGATGTGCGGGTGAATCTGACCAATCCGGCCGCAGCATTCACCATCGGCTATGCTCAGATCGGGGGTGTTTTCGGCCTTAATCAGCCGGAATACGACGAGCAGATGGCCATTATCCCCATCGAACTGGCACGGGAGCTGTTTAACTACGACACAGAGGTGACCTCACTCGATATCAGACTTGTTCCCGGCACATCTGTCAGTAAGACCAAACGGGAGATGCAGCGTCTGCTGGGCGATGACTTCGTTGTGGAGGATCGGTATGAGCAACAACGAGAATCGTACCGGATGCTGCAGATCGAAAAATGGGTGACCTTTCTCATTCTGGCATTCATTTTGCTGATTGCCGTCTTTAATGTGGTCGGTTCGCTATCGATGCTCATTGTGGAGAAGCAGGCCGATATCCGGAGCCTGCAAAATATGGGCGCCTCCAATCAGCTGGTGTCGCGCATCTTTCTGTATGAAGGCTGGCTCATCACACTCATCGGGATCATTGCCGGGATTGTGACAGGGTTAATCCTGTGCCTCTTGCAACAACACTTCGGCCTGTTAAAGCTGAGTGATACCCCGGGAGCCTACATCATCGATGCCTATCCGGTGATCGTGAAGTTCAGCGATGTATTGATCGTCTTTGCGGTGGTGAGTGTGATTGGGCTGTTGACAGTGCTTTATCCGGTAAATAATCTGAAGAAAAAATTGTCAGGATTCAATAATCAATAATCAATAATCAGGAAACAGAATTCAGCTAATCAGAATTCAGCAATCAGGGGGCAGCTTCAGGGATTGCGATTAAGCAAATTGGCTAACGATAAACGTTTAAAAAGATATATTATGAGAATTGCAATCGTAGGTACCGGCTATGTAGGTCTGGTTTCAGGAGCATGTTTTGCAGAGATGGGTGTGGATGTAACCTGTGTGGATATTGACAGGGTGAAGATCGATGGGCTCAAAAATGGGATCATCCCCATTTATGAACCCGGCTTAAAGAATATTGTGGTAAGAAACCATGAAGCGGGGCGTCTTCATTTTACCACCGATTTGTCGGCGGTGCTGAACGAGATGCAGATGGTGTTTATTGCCGTGGGTACCCCGTCGGATGCAGCAGGCAATGCCGATCTCTCGTATGTGATGACGGTGGCTGATACCATTGCCGACCACATGGAGAAACCGCTGTTGATTGTCACCAAGAGCACGGTTCCCGTGGGTACCTCCTACCGTATCCGGGAAGCGATCCGAAAACGGCTGGATGAAAGGGGATTACAGGATCTGAAGTTCGACGTGGCCTCCAATCCCGAATTTCTGAAGGAAGGAGCTGCGGTGAACGACTTTATGAGTCCCGACCGGGTGATCGTGGGGGTAGAGAGCCAGGAAGCGGAAGACCTGATGTCGAAGCTCTACCGGCCCTTCCTGCTCAACAATTTCCGGGTGATCTTTATGGATATCCTCTCGTCGGAGATGACCAAGTATGCCTCCAATGCCATGCTGGCAACCCGCATCAGCTTTATGAACGACATTGCCAACCTGTGCGAACGGGTGGGAGCCGATGTGAACATGGTGCGCCGCGGCATGGGCAGCGACTCCCGTATCGGCCGCAGCTTTCTCTATCCCGGTTGCGGTTACGGCGGCAGCTGCTTCCCAAAGGATATCCGCGCCATCATGAAAGTGGGTGAGGATGTGGGGTATGAGATGAGCGTGATCAAGGCGGTGGAGGAGGTGAATAACCGCCAGAAGACTATCCTGTTTCACAAGTTCAATCGTTTTTTCAATGACGATATCAAAGGCAAAACGGTCGCTATATGGGGGTTGGCCTTCAAGCCCGAAACCGATGATATGCGTGATGCCCCCTCGCTCACGTTGATTGAGAGTCTGCTCAATGCCGGTGTATCGGTTCGTGCGTATGATCCGGCCGCCATGCAGGAAGCACGCAAATACCTGAACGATAAGATTTACTATGCCACCGATATGTATGATGCCGCCCATTATGCCGATGCGCTGATCGTACCCACCGAGTGGAAAGAGTTTCGTATGCCCGACTGGAATAAACTCAAATCAATCATGCGTCATCATCTGGTGATCGACGGTCGCAATATCTATAACAGGCAGGAGCTGGACGCCTACGGTTTTGCCTACAGCGGGATAGGACAGAAGTAGGTTTTCACATTCCGGTCATCGCTTATTGACGTGGTTCGTTTTGTGTGCCGGCAGACAGTGACAAGGTGCTGACTTCCCGGGTTTGTACTTGTTATAGTTTGACTTCTAATATTTCGTTGAGGTTGGTGGTGAAATTTCCTGACAGTCGTTCCTGTTTCATTTTATGTTTTTTTACATAGGATGCAGAATGAATTGAATCCGGATATTTATCGTTCAGTTTATCCATCGTCTGCATTAATTTTGCATGCTTAGGATTTGAATTGTAGAACAAGGATGGTTGGTAAAGGTTGGCTTGCACGAAATGAGTCAGGATCACTCCTGCTTTTTTATAGCCGTAACCATTTTTGAAAATCCGCTGCAATCCTTCCACTGCAAAGCCGGTTAACTCAAGGGTTGAGTTTGTGGGGAAAGGCAGTTTTATTTTTTCCGAATTGGCGTAAAAACAGGAGGGTTCCTCAAATCGGGATGTTTCGATGAAAACAATCATTCCGTTGCACAGTGAGTTTTGCCTCCTCAGCTTTTCGGCGCTCATCGAAGTAAACACGACAATTCGTTCTTTTACTTCGGAAAACTGAAAATACCTGGTTTCAAAAGTGCGTGTGGTGGCAATAGACTGTTTTAATTCGGGCTGTTCCATTTCAATGGAGGG
>JBDKRY010000193.1:0-7147 GCA_039683155.1 Proteiniphilum sp. | reverse complement strand
AAGTAGCGTGTATACCAATTTCACCACCTGCGCAAAAAAAGTGCCCGGAACAGGACTCGAACCTGCACGTTGTAACCAACACTAGTCCCTGAAACTAGCGCGTCTACCAATTCCGCCATCCGGGCATTTCATTTATCTCATAATTTGAGGGGCCGCTGCCCGCATCTGAAATAAAAGAGATGCCAACGCACCTCTTGTTATTTGCGGATGCAAAGATACACGTTTTTCTAAACTGATACCAATTTTTTAGTTTTTATTTTCTAAAAAGAGAGCCATCCTTCACGGACAGCCCCCCCGATTCACAATGAAAGTTATAGAGAATACATGAAAAGTCGTTTTAAAGCGCGTCGTATGTGATGATGGTACCCCTCACGCTGTCTGCCGTATCCGGTACGCCCTGATAGAAAGTGCGGGAATAGCTTCTGATTCGTTTCCGTACCACCGTGGGCGGTTCGTTGTTTTTATATTCGTCCAGCGCAGCACTCACCTCCACAGTCTTTCCGGGTGGAACAGAGATTTCCACCGTCATGCTCTGGTCACGGAAACCCTGACTGACAGGCACCATCAGAAATTCCGGCATCAGCAACAGGGAATCATGCTGTACAATCTGATAGGTAAATCCGGCTAAATCTGCTTTTGCCGCACGCAAATCTCTGCCCCGTGAGGCGGCGATGGTTCTCACATGAAAAAGGGAATCCGGACTCTTCTTGATATACAGGTATATGTTCCTGAACAGTAACGAATCTTCGTTGACTGTGGTATAGGGTAACTCGTCGATATCAGCGTCGAACCCATACCCCATTTTAAATTCGGCGTAATCCTCGGAATAGGGTTGCATATCGATATACAGTTTGTCGGATGTAACCGGCGCCAGCGCGACAACGGACTCTTTCGAACTCTCCACACTGTATTTATCGGCCACATTCTTGGCCAGTACGCCCGCCAGCGTAAGGCCTGCAAACCAGAGGACAAAAGAAACAACACCTATTACCGGGCGCGACCGGGTTTTCATCACCCGCCGTATGATCCAGGTAATCATGGAGATAACCGGCACCAGTACGATCAACGACAGAGAAATGATCAGCAGGTTCGTTTCATATCCCGGATCAATGAACAAGGATTTCAGCAACATGAACTGCGTTCCGGCAAACAGGAATCCGATGAAAACACCCACAAGCACCAGGGACAGAAAGCCGACAAATGTGAAGAAGATGATCTTCAGAAAGAGGGTCAACACATTCAGGCATCCCGACCTTTGCGGAGGAGCGGAGGGTGTATCCTTCCACCTGCTCTCAGGCGGAACGGGCGGCTGCGGAGGCATCTCCTGTACAGGAGTGCCTACTTCAACCGGGTTATCTTCTATTGCAACATTTGCCACCGTTCGATGAGCGGTGCTTTCCGCCATTCTGCCCGTCGCTCCGTCAGCCGTTCTGTCAACCGGCTTTTCAGCATCACCACGGCTTCTGGTGCCGGACACATTGTCACTTACTTTCTCGCGGATGGTACGGATGTACTCCTCCTCCCCCATCATCTCCAGTTTCTGCTTCACGGTCTTCGCCTCGGGAATGATGATCCACAGAACGATATAGGCCACTGCCATACTTAGGTTCATGTTCCAGCTGAAATGAACGTCGTCGAAAAAAAGGTTCATCGGAAAAAACGACATGATCCCAATGAGATTGAACAACAGCGGGATAAGAAACAGCACCCGCGGAATCCAGCTGTCAATCCTGAAATAGGCGGCTATCCCGCCGCATACACCCCCAAGAAACCGGTCGTTCGGGTTGCGGTAAAGCCGCTTGGTTACGTTTGTTGCCAGGGGTTTCGGTTTTAGTACAATCCACAACACGATGTAGACCCAGAAAAGAACACCAAACAACAGTACGAAGATAATGCGCATCCATACCGGGTCGGTTTTGAAATAGTGTGCCAGCCCGCTGCAGACTCCGCCAATGATCTGATCGTTCGCATTCCGGTAGAGCGAGCGGCGTTCTTCGGTGCTTTCAGGGGAAGCTTTTATATCTCCGGCAGACGAGGTGAAACGATGCGCCTGACGCTCTTCGTGCTCCTCATAGTCCGTATCAAAATCTTTCGGCCAGCCGATGCTGGTGATAATGGCTTCCACATCTTCATCGGTAATACAGTTAATGCCATGCTTCAACCGGTTGCCGAACAACTCCGCAATCCGACATTCAATGTCGTTGACAATCTCATCTCCCCCCTCCTCTTTCGAGAAATAGCTTTGCAGACTGTCGATATATCGGTTTAATATCTCATATGCAGTCTCTTCAATGGCGATGACCTGCCCCTGGAAATTAATGTTGATTACTTTCTTCATGCGATTGGTCTGTTTTGTTTTGTTTTGTTTTGATGATGTATGGATGTTATGCCGACGGAGGCGGCTCTTGACGTGTCACTGTAGCTACCCCCGATGCCAGTTCCTGCCAGGTGGCCTCCAACTGGATATAAAACTGATTTCCCTTTTCGGTGAGCCGGAAATATTTGCGAGGAGGCCCAGAAGTACTCTCCACCCATCGGTAAGAAAGGATACCGGCATTTTTCAGGCGATTCAGCAACGGATAAAGCGTCCCTTCCAGAAGCTGCAATCCGGCACTCTTCATCTCGTCGATGATGTCGCCCGGATATGCCTCTCCCCGCTTGATGATGGAAAGAATACAGTATTCCAATACCCCCTTTCGCATTTGACTTTGCGTATTTTCAATATTCATGTTTGATGCTTTACGTACATTTAACGCTACAAAAATACATTAAACAAAGTATTATGCAATACATAGTACCATTAAATTTTCAACATTTAATTTTATTTAACCTTACTACCTGTCCTATACAATATACATACGCTATAAATTACGGCTCAATGGTAATACTGAACCAAAAGTGTCCTGTTCTATTTTCACTATCCAACGTTATAAATCACTTTATTAGCACCTTATACCTACTTTTATACCGATCATGCAGTGACTTTATGCATACTTACACCTACTTTTCTGCGGTGAGACGAACCGGAACAGCGAAAAATAATGTATATTTGTGTTTTAATCAATGGATATGTCGCTGCTACAAGGGAAACATATTGTGCTGGGGATAACGGGTAGCATTGCCGCCTATAAATCGGCCATCCTCACCCGGTTGCTCGTGAAAAAAGGAGCCGAAGTGCAGATTGTAATGACACCCGCGGGCAAGGAGTTTATCACGCCGGTGACGTTATCCGCTCTTTCGGGACGGCCCGTGATCAGTGATTTCTTTGCTTCGGGCGACGGCACCTGGCACAGCCACGTGGATCTGGGGTTGTGGGCAGACCTGATGGTGGTGGCGCCTGCAACGGCTTCCACCCTTGGCAAGATGGCCTATGGCATCGCCGACAACATGCTGATCACCTCATACCTCTCCATGAAGGCGCCGGTCTTCGTAGCACCGGCGATGGACCTCGACATGTTCCGGCACACTACCACGGGCAGGAACATTGAAATGCTGAAGAGCGACGGCGTACATGTCATCGACCCGGTAGAAGGAGAGCTGGCAAGCCACCTGGAAGGTAAGGGACGGATGGAGGAACCGGAAAAAATCGTTGCCATCCTGGAACAGTTCTTTGCCGAAAAGTGTCACCTCGCCGGCAAAAAGATACTGATCACTGCTGGCCCCACTTATGAACGGATCGACCCGGTACGCTTCATTGGCAACTTCTCTTCCGGGAAGATGGGCTTCGCCCTGGCGGAGGAGTGTGCCGCACGCGGTGCGGAGGTATTGCTGATCACCGGTCCTACTGTACTGTCGCTCTCCCACCCTCGTATCCGCAAGATTGATGTGGAGTCGGCACAGCAGATGTATGATGCTGCGGTGAACGCCTTTCCGGAAATGGATGCAGCCATCCTGTCGGCTGCCGTGGCCGACTACCGTCCGGAAGCAGTGGCGAAACAAAAAATCAAGCGCACCGACGGGGAGAATCTCACCCTCGCACTCACCCCCAATCCCGATATTGCGGCCACACTGGGAAAAATGAAAAAGCCCGGCCAAAAAATTATCGGCTTTGCTCTGGAGACCAACGACGAAGAGTCCCATGCGATAAAAAAGCTGGAGAAGAAAAATTTCGATTATATCGTCCTTAACTCTTTGCAGGACCAGGGTGCCGGCTTCGGGCACGATACAAACAAGGTGACGATCTTATCCCATAACGGAGAAAAAAGATCGTTCGGATTAAAAACCAAAAAAGAGGTCGCGAAAGATATCGTTGATGCTACTTTCGGCACTACCTCCAATGAAACCGGGTAACCCGGCTTTTTTATGAACCAAACCACAAAAGATGAAACCAGGCAACGCTCTATTTCTGTTTGTACTTTTATACACAGCTACAACCATACTCCCATCCTATTCCCAGCCCTACAGAAATCCTTTAACCCTTTCTCCCGCACTCAGCGGCAACTTCGGCGAACTCAGAAGCAACCATTTTCATTCCGGAATCGATTTCAAAACAGAACAATCCGCCAACAAACCCATCTTTGCCGTTGAAGATGGTTATGTATCACGCATCAGCGTCGCCCCCGGCGGTTACGGGCTGGCATTATACATTGATCATCCTTCCACGGGGCACACCAGCGTATATGCCCACCTGAACAGTTTTTCGAAGAAGATTACCGATTATGTGATTAAAAATCAATATGAAAAGGAAAGTTATCAGGTGAATCTTCATCTGGAGAAGAACAGAATACCGGTAAAGAGAGGTGAACAGATTGCTTTGAGCGGCAATACCGGAAGTACCGGCGGACCGCATCTTCATTTTGAAATACGGGATACCCGCTCCGAAGAACCGCTGGATGCCCTGTCGTTTCTGCCGCCTGTTCCCGATACCCGGAAACCGGAACTAAGGGGGATTGCCTTTTATCCGGTGGAAGGCAAGGGAGTGGTCAATGGAAGCAGTAACCCGCTGCGGTTGCAAATTGGCCAAGACAAATCAGGAAATCTGCTGGCTCCCGGCAGCGCCATCCATGCGTGGGGCCGCATCGGGGTCGGCGTGAAAGCGTATGACCGCATGAACGGGCAGTCCAATATCTACGGAGTGAAGCATATCCGGCTGTTCGTGGACGATGAACCGGTTTTCAACAGCAGGATAGATCGCTATTCCTTTGCACAGACCCGCATGCTGAATGCGCACATCGACTTTGACGATTGGAAGGAACGGCGTTCTTTTTACATGAAATCGTTCATAGAAGCGGGAAATAAGCTGCCCTTCTATCAGGCTAAAAACAGAGGCTACATCGATATAAACGAGGAAAGAGATTACCGGTTCCGGTACGAGCTGGAAGATTTGTATGGGAACCGGCTCACCTACACCTTCACCGTAAAGGGCCAACCACAACCGGTTCCCGGACAGGACCAATGCGGGCATTATATGTCGTGGAATTTCGACAATACATTCATGGAACCGGGTTTTTCACTTTCCATCCCCCGTGATAATTTGTATTACGATGTATGCTACCGTCATGCCGCCACAAAAAGCCGTGCTTACTATTCCGATGTGCACCAGGTGAACAACCGTCCCGTCCCCCTCCACAAAAGGGCTGAGATATGGCTCAGTATGCATACCGACACATTGCAACACCGGCATCAGTATGGCATCGTGAAAATCAATGACAATGGATCTGAGAACTGGATAGGCGGAACATACAAGCAAGGCGGCATCACTGCTTCCATTCGCGAGCTGGGAGACCGCTACGCGGTCACTGCTGATACCCTGCCTCCGGTGATCACACCGCTGGAGCCTGCCGGGTGGGTTAGCCAAAAAAGAATACGGGTAAGACTCAGAGACGATAAAAGCGGGATAGCCTCATTCAGGGGAGAGATAAACGGGAAATATGTTCTTTTCACCCACGATACCAAATCGACGATCTACACGTATCGTTTCGACGAAACACGGCTCAAAAAAGGAGAAAAGCAGACCCTGGTCTTCATTGCAACGGACGGAGCAGGAAACAGCAGCGAATACAGCTACACATTCAATTACGAAAGATAATCCCTGCCATAGGGATTGTTTTGGCTCACATTCAACGAACTGTCCTCAGACGCTGATACACCCTTTTAAAGCCCCAAAGTCTCCTTCACCAGGGCGATTTCGCGTTCACTGCCGATATGTTTTCCTTCCACATCCGACAGCTTCACACACTCCTGCCACGGTTCTTTGGCAGTCATTTTGCACCTGAAAAGTTTCATCACAATGTTCATTCCATTGATATCTTTCCCCACATCGGCAGTCAGGTTGGTGCCAATGCCGAAAGTGGCGCCGATATGGTCGCCACAATACTCTTTTATTTTGATGGCCTTCTCTACGTTCAGGCTGTCGGAAAAGACCAGGTATTTGAGTCTGGGGTTCACACGCAGCTCCTCATACCTTTTAATCACCTTATCCGTAAAAACAAAGGGATCACCGCTATCGTGACGTAGGCTGGTAAAGAGTGCCGCATGCTTCTTACTGAAGTTGCGCAGAAACACGTCGGTGGTATAGGTATCGGTCAGTACCGTTCCCAGGTCGCCGTCGAATACGTTGATCCAATCCTCCATCGACATATAATTGGCCATCTTGTAACCGTATATGGAACCATGAAACTGCACCCATTCATGGGGATGGGTACCCGACACACGCAGGTTGTGTTTGTACGCCATATAGACATTGCTCGTGCCAAACAGGCTCCCGCCTGCATGCATCTTCAGTAGTTCCGTCACCCTGTCCTCCACATCCAGGCTGAAACGACGCCGCATACCGAAAAGCGAGACGGAAAGGTTGTGTTCCTTCATCTTTCTCGCTTTCTCCACCGTGACCTCCTCCATATACTTCAGGTCAGGATATCGACCCGTCTCACGGAAATAGCGTTCCGAAACAGTCGCCAGAATGGGTGTCTCCCACAGGGTGACCCGGTAAAGCAGCCCCCGGGCCCTGATGTGCAGCTTTCTCCCTTCCATGCTGATCTCCACCTCCGACGGATCAAACCGGAAACCTTTCAGAAAATCGATATAGATGGGCGGCAGATAGGGCATCTGTTTCCTGACAAACTGCTCCTCCTCCGGGGAGAGCGATAGCTGTGACATCTGAACCAGCTCCTGCCGCAGCAGCCGGTCAAACCCTTCCGGATAGTCG
>JBDKRY010000192.1:0-5854 GCA_039683155.1 Proteiniphilum sp. | reverse complement strand
AGACATTTCCCACCAGATAAACCCGGTCGTAAGACTGATTCTTAAGGAAATCGACCACCTTTAGGTGTTCTTCCTCACAGATCGCACCCAACTCCTTCATCTCACCCAAAATCACCATCTTTGGCACTGAGGAAGGAATCGAGGTAAAGAAATCCAAAGAAGCTTTCATGCTGGTGGGATTGGCATTATAGGCATCAATAATCAGGTCGTTCCTTTCGGTACGTTTGAACTGCGACCGATGGTTCTGCGGTTCATACTCCTCCAGGGCAGCACTGATCCGTTCGGCGTTGATCCCGAAAAATTTGGATACAGCCACTGCGGCTATCGCATTGTCGAAATTATACTCACCTACCAGGTTGGTCTTCACCCGGTAGGAGCTGTCGAAAAAGCTCCAGTCGAACTCCAGAAAGGGCGTGGCGTCGGCAATAGCGCCAGAGGCGAATAGTGACGGGTCATTCTTTCCATACAAGATACGATCCATTCCTTCCGACAGTTCATACAAAATCTGATTGTCCTTGTTCACGAACACCTTTCCTTCATGCTCCCTGATAAAATCGTATAATTCACCCTTGGTTTTGATTACATTTTCAAATGAACCGAATCCCTCCAGGTGCGCTTTTCCCACATTGGTAATAAGACCATAATCGGGCTCGGCAATTTTGCACAACTCCCTGATGTCGCCCGGATGATTGGCACCCATCTCCACCACACCTATCTCATGCGATCTGTTCATCGATAGCAGTGTGAGCGGCACACCAATGTGATTGTTGAAGTTTCCCTGCGTGTAAGCCACCTTGAACTCACGCGACAAAGCAATGGCAATCAGCTCCTTGGTCGTGGTCTTCCCGTTGGTACCTGTAATGCCGATAATGGGAATTTTCAGTTTCCTGCGATGATAAGTAGCCAGTTGCTGAAGCGAAGTAAGTACGTCATCCACGAGAATAATCCGTTCATTGGCAGGTTCACCCTCCGGACGCTCATCCACCACGGCATATGCACAACCTGCCTCCAGCGCTTTATCAGCAAACAGGTTACCGTTGAATCTTTCTCCCTTCAATGCGAAGAAGATAGAATCTTTGGAGCACATGCGCGAATCGGTTGTAACAGAAGGGTATTCCCGAAAAAGCGCGTAAAGATCTGCTGTTTCCATATTGGGATCGCTTAATAATCCATGTCTATCCGTTTATAACGGATCAGAGGCCCAATTTACGGGCAATTTCAGCAGGAAGAGCATCTTTATGCAGTACAATACTGAGTGTTTTATAGCGCACAAACGGATCGGAAACGTACCAGAGGCCTTTGTAAGGGCCTGCTTCGCCCCATGAATTTTTTACCATATAGAATTTGTTTCCCTGCTGGTCTTTCGCAATGCCGTAGATCTGCATGCCATGGTCATCGGTAGTCTGATAGTTATCGAACGAATGCTGCCGCATCTCCTGGGTGATCTGCTTTTCGGCAAGCAATTCACTCCCTACCCGTGCCCTGAGATTGGCATCGCGTTCACGGCTGGATAGTCCCAGCCATCTGGCTTCATCCGATCCCGCATTTTCCACAGCTTTCTCATCGGGCACGATGGCAATACCTTCACGCGCGAAACCGGCTTCACTTACATCGGAAGCCCAGGCTATGGTGTATCCTTCCATGATGGCATGCTCCATTACTTCCATCAATTCATCAACAGGCAGGTTGTAGGAATAGGCCCAGCGCCAGTTATCGGGCACCTCAATGGCAAACGGCTTATAGAAGGGATGATGCGTAAAAGAGGTCAGAGAAACATAATCATCCTGATTTAATCCCAGCGAATCGGCAAATGAATGCGGTGTAAATCGTTTTCCGTCGTAAGTGAAAATTTCCGGGATGCTGCCGAGATAAGTGTCCAGTATGCCAGAAAAACCTTCCTCCCACACGGGAGATAACCTCTGGTTGCCGACAATACCATCCATGTACCCTTTGAGTATCTTGTCGAGCTCACCATGATCATGTGTTTCAGAACCATAATTAAGTCCTCTGTAGGCTTCTTCAGGCACGATGCCAAAATCGTCTATGGTCTCTACCACATCGGCGAAAGATCCCCCTGCTGCAAAATTGAGGTTGCCATGCAGACGGGCGTATTTTTGTGCCTTATCTTCATAGTTCCTACGCACAATATACATTTCAGAAAGATCAAACTCCCCTTTTCCCATCCGGATAAGTTCGGATTCCAAGAAGCCTACACCCGAAAAACTCCAACAAGTACCCGTACTGGCTTGATTTTTCACCGAGGTAATCGGATTTTCTTTAATCACCGTGAATGTATACGCATCTTGTGCCGAGAGGGTCACAGACACCAAAAAAAGTGCAGAGATTGTAAAAAATTTGTTCATAGAATATTCTTATTCGGTTATTATTCGGTTGTTATTCAAATTCACTTTGTAAATTGAGATGTTTGCTACGCTCGGCAAAGTTCAAATAAGTTTTGACTTTGCACACTCTCATCGCAAAAATTCGTTTTCATTGCAATGCATATAACGGCATAGCCAAATTACCTGCTGAGCACGAATATCGGGAAGCAAATCACAGCGTAAGCGAATATCGATAACAAATATAGCGCAAATCAGGAGATTTGTCCGGTATTTTATTCCACAATTTCCATAAAAAGTCAAAAAAGAGGTATCTTTGTGACCTAACATATCGATGATGATGGATGACCTGACCCCAAAAAAGAAAAAGAGCCGTAAGGGCCTGAGATGGTTTCTCGGCATATTGATCCTGGCACTTGGTATTTTTGTTTACGTGCGATACTATTACGTGTACACTACGGGTGTAAAATCCGGTGAACTAAACTACCTTGTATACAAAGGAGTTGTCTTTAAAACTTACGAAGGCGAGCTGATAGAATCAGGTTCTTACGCCGATGAACCGGACGAATTACAATCGAATCAGTTTGTTTTTTCGGTAGCAGACGAGGATCTCGCGAATCAGTTAATGGTAGCGGGTGGCAAGATGGTACAGCTTCACTACAAGGAATATTTTGGATCACTCCCCTGGCGTGGCAATACCAAGTTTATCGTAGACAGTATTGTCTCCATTGAAACAATACCGTTGAACCCGACGACGGAAGAGGAACCTACACCCTACATATTTGAATCGATGTGAAAGGGTGATTGTCATGGCGCAAAAGAAATTCTATGTTGTTTGGCAGGGCGTAAAGCCGGGCATATACGCGTCGTGGGAGGAATGTAAGGCTCAGGTTTCGGGATTCGAGAATGCGCGGTACAAATCTTTCCCTACACGGGAAGAGGCAGAAAAAGCATTCTCTGAGAATCCCTGGAGACATCTGAACCCTAAAAAAACAAAAGCAACCGTTGCTCCAGCATCGACCGGAAAAATTGAAAAAGAGAGTATCGCTGTTGACGCTGCCTGCAGCGGCAATCCCGGATTAATGGAATACCGCGGCGTTTATGTAGCAGATAATCGGGAAATCTTTCATGTGGGACCGCTGGAAGATGGTACAAACAACATTGGTGAGTTTCTGGCGATTGTGCATGCGCTGGCACTGTTAAAGAAAAGTGGCAAAAAAATTCCCGTCTATTCCGACAGCGTAAATGCCATCAAATGGGTTGCCAAAAAGAAATGCAACACCAAACAAGCACAGTCGGAGCGCAACAAACTTCTTTTTGAGCTGATAGCCCGTGCTGAAAAATGGCTTCGGGAAAATAGCCATACAAATCCGGTTCTCAAATGGGAAACAAAATTATGGGGTGAGATTCCTGCGGACTTCGGACGCAAATAATTATCTTCCACTCTTTCTGTTTTCACTATTTTTTTTGAAAAGGCCCATTTTATTTCCAAAAACAATTATCTTTGCCTGCATAATAGCTTTCGGAGGAATGCTTTTATCTATGAATGAAGGGGTATGCTTTAAGTTTACAAAAGAAGAACGGGTCACCGGTGATAAAAGGATAGAAACCCTCTTTACCGAAGGCCGTTCCTTTATGTCATACCCTTTCCGGGTAGTTTTTCTGGAAACAGCTCATTCCCGCTCAATGCCGCTGTCGGTACTGGTCAGCATTCCTAAAAAGAGGCTTAAATCGGCAGTGCATCGTAACAGGATGAAAAGGCTTGTAAGAGAAGCCTATCGATTAAACAAACATCTGATTGAAGATGCGCTGCTCCGGAAAGAGGGACATATAGACGTCGCTTTCATCTATGTAAAAGACGAATTGAGTGACTTTGCCACGGTTGAGAAGGGTCTGCGAAAGGCGCTAAGAGAGTTGATGCATTATATCGGAAATGTAGAATGTTGAAAGCACTAAAAAACATAGTTACAGGGATATTGCTTCTTCCCGTCTATTTTTACCGAGCTGCCATATCTCCCCTTACACCGCCAAGCTGTCGCTATACGCCTACCTGTTCGCAATACACGATAGAAGCATTGAAAAAACATGGACCTCTTCGAGGTTCCTACTTGTCTGCCAGGCGCATCTTAAGCTGCAACCCCTGGGGCGGATCGGGATACGATCCGGTGCCGGAGCCAAAGCAAAAGAGAGACAAGTCGAAAGCAAAGGACATTTAATGTATGGAATTTTACGACGTACACACCCACCAAATTTTCCTCGAGGATAACGACGACCCTTATCACTCGTGTATCTTCGATGTATCCCCCCTTGAATTTGAAGTAGCCAAAGAGTCGCATAACCGACATGCATTTTCCTGTGGCATACACCCTTGGTATTCAGAAGACAGTGACACCCAGATGGCTTACCTGAATGAGATTGCCTCCAATCCGAGCATAGTGGCTATCGGGGAAACCGGCCTCGACCGACTTAAGGGGCCTTCATTCGACGTACAAATACCGGTTTTCAAAAAACATCTCGAACTCTCCGAAAGACTCGGAAAGCCTGTGATCATCCATTGTGTAAAAGCATGGGAAGAGCTGATACAGATCCGGAGAGAAACCAGACCCACCCAACCGTGGATCATCCATGGTTACCGGGGAAAGCCCGATCTAACAAAACGCCTTATCCGGGAAGGGTTTCTTTTTTCTATCGGCGATCAGATCAATGTGGATTCTATGCTGCTGATTCCTACGGATGCATTGTTTTGTGAAACCGATGAGGACGAGATGACCATCCGGGAGATCTATCTCCAGACATCACAGGCAATCAATATGGATATCTCAGCGTTTGCCGACAGAATCGCACAGAATGTGCGCAGAATATTTCCTTCTGTACAGCCTCCACGGCCCTACTATCTGAAAGAAATGGAAGAGGAGGATTAACCCCGCCGTCTCTTCAATTATGATTTTTATGATTTTCCCTGAGAAAGGCCTCAAGGGCTGCCGCCATAGATGGGTAGTCTGGTTGCGGTGCTTCGCAATCGAGGCGTAACCCTGCCTCTTCCACCGCCTTGGCTGTAGTACCTCCGAAACATCCAATAGCCATATCGGCCTGTTTAAAATCAGGAAAATTAGAGATCAGTGAATGGATACCCATGGGACTGAAGAAAATGATCATGTCGTAATCCAGTTTCTCATCTTCTTCAAAATCATTGCTCACCGTCCTGTACATCACACTTTTGGTGTAGTCGATCTTCTTTTCATCCAGGAAATGGGTTACTTCATCGTTATGCTCTTCCGGTACTGGAAGGAGAAACTTTTCTTTGGCATGTTTGGTGAGGGCATTATTTAATCCGTCAATTTTACCGGTTTGACTGAAAAAGATCTTCCTTTTCCGGTAAACAATGTATTTTTGCAGGTATAGGGCGACAGTTTCCGACGTACAAAAATATTTCATGGTTTCGGGAATTGCAATCTTCATTTCTTCGCAAATCGAAAAAAACTTATCGACAGCAGTCCTGGCTGTAAAGATGATAG
>JBDKRY010000191.1:0-6570 GCA_039683155.1 Proteiniphilum sp. | reverse complement strand
CTATTTTAATCGTCACGAACGAAAGGTATCGCTGGATGGTGAATCCTATTTCGTGGTAGCCACAGTCGCGCAACGCCCTTTTATCGTGCATACCCGTGAAATGAATATCCAGGCACTCGGCACCGTTTTTAACGTGAGTGCTTACAGTGATGAAAATTACTCCTCCACCGTGCTCGTGGAAGGAAAAATAAAAGTAAATGCAGGGGGACAGGTTGAGATACTCACAGAAAATGAACGGGCAATTGTCGACAAGGCCAACCACTCACTTTCAACGGATAGGGTCTATGCATCCGATTTTACACAGTGGAAGGACGGGAACCTCTATTTCGAAAATAGTTCGTTTGATGAGATAGCCAATACACTTTCCCGCGTTTTCAATGTAGAAATCCGCTTCGCATCAGAGAAACTGCGGTCGATTCGCTTTACCGGGACACTTGGCAACAGCAGTATACGCAATGCGCTCGATATCCTCTCTCTGACATCTTCCATGCATTACGAGATGAACGGAACGGTCATCGAACTCTATTACCAAGATTAAGAACCAGACCTTAGGTGCGCTTATTCCTCATCCGCCAGCTGTATTTGCAGACAAAATAATAGTTAATCTTTATTAACGGAATAGCGGATTATTCCCCCTCTCTTGTATACTTATTAACAGAGTGAATAAACTCATTGGCGAAAAACGGCTTTTCTTCTTTCCCACATCCATAGACAAAGAAGAATCGAAAAATCCGGTTTTTTGTTCCAGGAAATAAATCAACCCTTAAAAATTACATGTATGAGGCAAAAACATTTTTTGAAGAAGTATTCAAAGGCAAAACTTGTCGTGCTCTTGCTTTTGATGTTTGTAACAACACAGGCTTTTGCGCAGATAACCGTGAATATCCAGAACAGACCGTTGCGTGAAGCTTTGAAAGAGATTGAGAGAGTGAGTAACTACAAGTTTTTTTATAATGAATCTCTCACCGGATTGGAAAAAAACAGCACCCTTCGGCTCACCAATGCCACAATCGATGCCGCCATGCAACAACTACTTTCCGGAGTGAATATTGCTTACCGGATCAGTGAAAACAACATCATCGCATTAACGGTAAAGGAAGAGGACAATCCATTGGCCAACCAGGCACAGCAAAACAAGGTGACCGTCAGAGGCCAGGTGCTGGATGTCAATGGAATCCCTATTATCGGGGCTAACATCATTGAAGAAGGAACACCGGGCAACGGCACCATCACCGATTATAACGGAAATTTCTCGCTGAATGTGAGGCGGAACGCGACCCTGAAAATAACCTATCTGGGCTATGCGGATGTGATCCTAAATACTGCCGGAAGAACTTCTTTCGAGGTGGTGATGGAGGAAAACACGGAGATGCTGAGCGAAGTGGTCGTCACTGCGCTGGGCATCAAAAGAGAGGAGAAAGCACTCGGCTATTCCGTTCAATCGGTTGAAGGTGACGGACTGCAGACAGTGAAGGGTGTGGATGTAGGCACCTCTCTCTCAGGGAAGGTGGCCGGTCTGTTGGTACGCAACAGTACGGAATTTACCGAGGCACCCTCGATTCAGATCCGCGGTGAGGAACCGCTGCTGGTGATCGATGGTGTGCCTTATGCCAACATGACATTGCGCGATATCCCATCGGATGATGTGGAAAGCCTCAGTGTCCTGAAAGGGGCCACCGCTTCTGCCCTCTACGGTTACAGAGGATCCAGCGGTGCGATCATGGTGACCACCAAAAAGGGATTATCGGCCAAGGGCCTCTCTGTCTCCGTCAATTCAGGAACGATGTTTGCAGCCGGTTACCTGGCGATTCCGGAGATGCAGTCGAGCTTTGGCAGGGTCGTACGAAAGAATGCGGAGGGCAACCTGGAATATGTGCGCTCGGGTGATGGATCCTGGGGCGTGCCCCTGGATGGCAGGGAGATCATCCAATGGGATCCTGTTTCCAAATCGATGCAGCCGATGCCCTATCTCCCCATCGGGAAGGATAATTTTCAAAATTTCCTGGAAACGGGTTACATCCTCAACAACAACGTGAATATTGCACAGCAGGGCGATTTCGGGAGTTTTCGCACCTCTGTCACATGGGTGAACAACAAGGGACAATATCCCAATTCAACCTATGACAAACTGACTTTTGGACTGGGTGGTGACATGAAATTCGACAAACTACTGCTGTCCGCTTCCATGACCTACAATAAGCAGACCACCCCCAACACCGGTTTCAGGGGATATACAGGCTATGATCCCATGTACTCCATGTTAATATGGTCAGCACCCGACTGGGATATCAGGCAATACAGGGATTACTGGGTCATACCCAACGAAGTGCAAAACAGCAGCTATACCTCCACCAACAACAATCCCTACTTCGACAGTTATGAGAGAACACACAGTCAGAACAGGGACATCTTTAACGGATCGATCTCCATCGACTACAACTTCACCGACTGGCTGAAAGCCACGGCACGCAGCGGATTCGACATCTACAGCGACAGGCAGGATATCACCGTCTCTAAGGGCTCCTTCCAGGGTGCCGGCAGCTCGACCGTACTGAACGGCGGCACGCAGGTGTGGGGCGAATCACAAAGAGGTTCCTATAACATCGGGCTGGGCCGGGGATACAGCTTGAACAACGATTTCCTGCTGTCCGTAGACAAAACATTCGGCGATCTTCGCATGGAAAGTTTTGTGGGAGGTACCATCTATTACCGACAGGACGATGGTATGGAAGCACGTACGCAGGGCGGACTGACCATCCCGGCTTTCTACTCCCTGAAGGCATCGGTGAACCCGGCAGCCGTCCGATCTGTCATCTTCAAGCAACAGGTAAACAGCTTGTACGGAAGAGTGGGATTTTCCTGGAAAAGTCTGCTGTATGCAGAAGCCACTTTTCGTAACGACTGGAGTTCCACGCTGTCAGAATCCACCCGTTCCTATCTCTATCCCTCTGTTTCGGGCAGCTTCATCATATCGGAATTACTGCCTGCATACGACTGGCTTTCACTATGGAAGTTAAGGGGTTCATGGACGTCGTCCAAAACACCGGCCGGAATTTATTCGATCAACTCGGTCTATTCCATCACTTCGAATGCATGGGGTGATTTAAGTTCAGCGTCCTATCCCTCCACCATCAAGGGCAGTGATGTGCTGCCCGAGTCGGCATCCACTTTTGAGGTAGGTACAGCCATCAATTTCCTCAAGAACAGGGCATCGCTGGATGTTTCCTACTATGAGAAAAGAATGTACGACTTCCTCAAATCGGCCCCCATCAGTCCGGCCTCGGGTTTTTACAACAACTACATCAATATTGATGAAGAGATCACCCGCAAAGGCGTCGAAATAACAGCTGCCGGGACACCGGTGAAAACCAAGGATCTGCAATGGGATCTCTCGTTGAACTGGTCGAAGTATGCCCGTTACTATACACAGCTCGACTCCGTTTACTCCACCGATAAACCCTGGGTAGCCGTAGGAGAAAGGGTGGATCATTACATATTAAATGAGTATCAGAAAGATCCGGAAGGAAATATCATCCACAACAATGGGTTACCTCTCTACTCAAAATATCCATCTTTGTTTGGCTATGCCGACCCCGACTGGTTGTGGGGAATAAACAGCTCCCTCCGATTCAGGGACTTCACTTTTGGCATTTCACTCGACGGACGGGTTGGCGGCATCGCACAGACAACCACGGAGATGTATATGTGGAGAGCCGGCTCGCATCCCAGTTCGGTCGTGCCCGAGAGATTCCTCGATGCCAACACCCCCGGTTCACGGAATTATACCGGTGAAGGCGTCAAGGTTGTCTCCGGTGAAGCCACGTATGATACCTACGGTAACATCACCAGCGACAACAGGACCTATGCACCCAATGATGTGGCCGTCACCTATCAGACATACATCAACAACCTGCACAAGGGTACAGCCTGGGGAGGTTCTCCTTCTCCGCTGGATGCCTATTCAACCACCTTCTTCAAGGTGCGGGAGATCTCACTCACCTACAACCTGCCGGCGAGTGTGAGCAGTAAGTTCAAAGGCAGAAGTGCTTCCATATCAGCGGTTGGACAGAATGTATTTTTATGGGCCCGGCAGTTCAAGTACTCAGACCCGGATGGTGGTTATGAAAACTTTAGTGATCCCTCGATCCGTTATCTGGGGTTCAATGTAAAAGTAGTGTTTTAATCAAAAGTCAATTAGGTTTATAAAAACAACAAATATGAAAATAAATAAATATATAAGCCGTGCGGGATTATCGCTTCTATCGCTCTTCCTGCTTTTGGGTTGCAATAATTTTGAGGAGATCAATACCAACCCCGATGACACGACATCAGTCAGTGCTTCGCTATTGGCAACCAACGTGATACTACATTATACAAAATTTGCCGGCAGAGACGGCAAATCACTGATCGCTGACAATGCCCTGCCCAAATATGTGGGTTATGCGAACGAGGGACAAATGGATCAGCAATACAACAAAATCGGGAGCGGTTATTTTGATGCCATGACGATTCTGCCCAATATTCAGAAAATGATTGAATATGCACAAGGTGGCGTGATGGAAGACTCTTATCGGGGTGTGGGAGCGTTTGCCAAGGCATACACCTTTTACACGCTCACCATGAAAATGGGAGATATCCCCTATAGTGAGGCCGGACTGGGTGCCGATGGTATGTATAAGGTGAAGTACGACACACAGGAACAGGTGTTGAAAGGTGTGCTGGATGAGCTTCAGGCAGCCGATCAATATTTTGCCAATGGAAGGACATTTGACGGCGATCCCACACCATACAAGGGGGATCCTGTGAAGTGGAGAAAGGCAGTCAACGCATTTGCACTAAAAGTGTTGATGACGGCCAGTAAAAAAGAGACGATTGGCGGCATCAATCTAAAGACCCGGTTTGCTGAAATCGTTTCTGCCGGCAATATCATGGATGCTTCTACGGGGTATTACGGACTGATGTACTCCTCGAAAAACAGACATCCTCTTTCCGGCACGAACGACCTGTTCACAAGCAGGACCATACTCAGTTCTCTTCTCGTTAACAAATTAAAATCGCTCAACGACCGGCGGCTCTTCTATTATGGTGAACCGGCAGGTGCTAAGATAGCGGAAGGATTGGCACCTTCTGATACCGCTGCCTATGTGGGAGTGGATGTGGATATTGAATATGCCGTGATGAACTCAGGGCACAGCAGCAACCTCTACTCGCTGCTCAACAAAAGGTATCTGCAGCAAGAGGCTTGCGAACCGCTGAGAGTGGTCACTTTTGCCGAACAACAGCTGATCCTAGCAGAGGCTGTATTGAAAGGATGGATTACAGGTGACGCCAAAGCCTATTATGAGTCGGGTGTGAAAGCAGCACTGACAGATGTCATGACGCAGGCAACGGCAAGCTATGCCCATGAGATGCCGGTGACTGCAGATTACATTGCCGGTTACTTCACCGGTGAGGCCGCCTTCAAAACCACAGCCGCCGAGCAGTTGAAACAGATCTGGATGCAGCGCTACATCCTTCAGTTCATGCAGGATGCAGAGACAAGCTTTTTCGAATACAGAAGGAACACATATCCCGTGTTTCCGATTAATCCGGCAACCAGTCTCAATGAGAACAACAGGAACGGTATCCCGATGCGCTGGTTGTATCCGGGAGCAGAATCAAACTACAACAGGGAGAATCTGGAAGAGGCACTGAATCGTCAGTACGACGGTTACGATGAGATCAATAAAATAATGTGGGTATTAAAATAAATGGTTCATTCAGTATCGCTTGTTGCCGCCATGGCAACAAGCGATGTAAAGACAAACCTATGAGAAACAAATTATTCCTGTTTATCCTGCTGGTCATTGGCATCATCAGCTGCAAGAAAGGTGATTCGTATGAGACGATTACAACCCCCACGGGAACGTGGCAACTGGTGTGGGACGAAGAATTCGACTATACCGGACTACCCGACACCACCCGGTGGAGTTACGACACGGAAGGGAACAGCTGGGGCTGGGGCAACCACGAAGCACAGTATTATACGGCCGGTGATTCTGCCAACGCCTATGTCAGGGATGGACTGCTGACCATCACCGCCCGTATCGACAGCATGGGAGGTAAGCGATATACATCAGCCAGGCTGATCACCAAAGAGAAAGGAGACTGGCTCTACGGTCGTTTTGAAATAAGGGCCAAGCTCCCCACAGGATTAGGGACATGGCCGGCTATATGGATGCTTTCCACCGACTGGGAATACGGTGGCTGGCCTGCCAGCGGTGAAATAGACATCATGGAAAACGTGGGTTATGACCCCGACACCATTGTAGGTTCAGCACATACCCAAAGCTACAACCATGTGCAGGGGACACAGAAAAATGCAAAGATATACGTTCCCACCTCCTACACTGATTTTCACCTCTATGCTCTTGAGTGGGAAAAGGATGCGTACCGGGTTTATGTGGATGATAACCTCTATTTCACCTTCAAAAATGAAGGCACCGGATTTGCCGAATGGCCTTTCGACAAAAGGTTCCATCTCCTGGTGAACCTGGCCATTGGAGGGAACTGGGGCGGACAGAAAGGAAT
>JBDKRY010000190.1:0-3538 GCA_039683155.1 Proteiniphilum sp. | reverse complement strand
AGCGTTCCATTACCGATCACACGGCTGAAGTGCGCTGCAAGTCCAGGATCCACGATATGGATCTGACCCTTGTTGATGGTTTCTACCACGTGCGGATTGATATCCACACCAATTACTTCAATGCCGTTGTCGGCTGCCACAATGGCGGTTGGCAGGCCGATATAGCCCAGACCCATGAAACATGCTTTCATATGTCATCAATGTTTGCTTCGTGAAATTATCCGTGCAAGCACACTTCGTGACTACCGGTCACATAGCGTTTACGCGCGGCAGATTGATTTTTAAAGTGGAACAAAATTACAATAAAAAACCATATCCACTCTTTTTTCGTTCGTCAAAAGCAAAAAATGGGACATGGTACTGCAATTTTGCTGACCTATAAACACACTACCACAAAAATTGTTTGACAAGCGCACCATTAAGTTTTTGTTACAAATGGCGGCTTCATTGCATTACGTGAAATACACGCTGTTAGAATTCTCCTGCATATCGTGCGTGGCTGAGCCAATCCGATCACTTGCCATCGCCTTTCGGGTTAGGGCCTACGCCTTTCATCTCGTCCGAAAACAGCGTGACCGTGGTGGAATCGAAGGCAGTCCCGGGGCTTCTTCCTGAATTCCGCCACTATCGGTGAGCACCAGCGTGCTCTGCTCCATCAGAAAAACAAAAGGAAGATATTCCAACGGCTCGATAAAGAAGATATTCCGGTTGCCATTGTCTCTGCCCGAAACGGCTTCCTCGCCGAAGATCTCCAGAATGGGCTTGCGCACATTGGGATTGAGGTGCATGGGATAGACAAAATCTACCTCACAAAGCCGTCACCAAAGTTCTCGCGTCGGTGACCGGTGATCAGTACCAGCTTCTTACCCGGTTCCAGGCGGGCTGCAGGATGTTTACCCGCGGGTGCTTGTTGGCCAGCTCTATGAGTTCCCACACGTTGATACCGGCCTTGTCGCAAATCAGCGACAATTCATTGGCAAAAGCGATCTGCACATCGCGCGACGAGTTCTCGGTGAGCTTGATAGGTGTCCATCACCACTTATTGCGTACAGTTCTCTCAAACACCTCACCAAAGATATCCATCTCACGCCTGGTTATGCCCAGCCGGGTTGCCAGTTGTTGCCATACTTTCACAGCTGCCACTACTTCTGCAATGATTTGGGTCGCAGTGGTTTTATCCAGCATGTAATCCTCACAGGCATCCAGGAGCAGTTGCAGGTCAGCCTTGTTGGAATGTCTGTCGATAAGCAGACTTTGATATACATGCACGGTCGGATTCATATCGTATGCAGGGGATAGTGTCCACCCTCTGGCGATTAGCAGGAAACCGTGATTGCGGAAATGGTCGTCACTGTTGCCGACCGAGATATTGAACGCCACACGGCGGTAAAGTTCTTTGAGGTTGGCATCTACATTCGTGCATCCTTGCAGAATGAAATCCACGATATCGAGATAACCATGTCCGGTGCCGGCATCATCGCCATCAGACAGACCTAACAACGTCATGGCAGAGGCGAAGTGGATGCGTCTCCCGGCATCGGTTCTGTCGAACCGGCGTGACAACAGGGTATGATATCTGTCGCCGGTGTTGATGACCTGTGTGGATGCAGCTTGTATACCGGCTTTCTTTGCGAGCAGGTGACAGAAATGCTCCCACAGCCCGACATCATGATCATCGTTGAGCGACGGAAATTTGGCAATAGACAAACGGTTGTCTTTGTTGATTACGCTGGCTTTGGGCCTTGCACCGCCAAGCGATGATCCGGGATATAACAGTTGTGCAATCCACTTCATGTCCGGCAGCTGGTTTTTCTCCTCACTCCTTTCTATCTCACGGCTGGCACGGATTAAATCGTGTACATCGGTCAAGGGGGGAATCCGAAGCATTTTGTTGCTATTGATAAAATCGCCATCAGGTGATTCTTTGAACCGAAAACCGCCCATGCGGGAGAAATCATCAATCTCTGTAAGGTAATCAAAAGAAGTAAGCCGGCGGATGGGTCGTTTCTCTTCCTTCGCCATACTTTGCTCCCTGCTGTTGATCAACATGCGGCCCCAACGGTCAGGCAGGGTATCTGAAAAACATCCGAAGAGATCGCTCCCCGGTTGGGTGTATTGTCGCCCCGGATAATTATTCAGATCGGCACTCAGAAACAGGTCGCCATATCGCTTTAACCAGGCATCCTCGAACGTGAAGCTGTAATTGTCGGAACCACGAAGTGATTCATAGCTGAGTTCCCCGACCAATTCAATTTCTTTCAGCCAATCAAAATCGGCATACACCAACAGAGTCTTCATCGTCTACTACTTTTTTGATGCACGTTCGCGATTCTTCAGGTTCAGATCCTGCAGGGCTTTGCCCAGCTTATCCTCTTTGGCAAGCCAGAGGATATCTTCATCAAGCTGCAACGCATAGAGCACCCGCAGGTAGATGCCGATGGCCACGGTGGGTGCCCCTTTTTCAACGCGCGACACGGTAAGCGGAGAGCAGGTCGCACGCTCAGCCACCTGCGCCACGCTTAGGTTCCTGCGGAGACGGGCCAGCTTGATTTGCTCACCCACCAGCTGCATCTGTTGCTCTAATTTCCGGGGGAGCTTTGTTCCCATTGTATTCTTTGCCATATTCACTTAACATATCATATTATATGCAAAGATAGGCAATTTTATTTATTTAATGATGCGTTGATTAAAAATTATGGAGGAGATTGAACCGAAAGCCGCCCACAGCATATTTTATTGAATAGAATGGCGTGGATATTCAAACTTTTTATATCTTTAGTGGGAAGGTTTCGGTGTTTCCCGTAAGTTCCCGATATCCGGCTTATTGGCATCAAAAGTATAAATTAGATTTGTATTTTTAAGATAAATTTTATCGGGTTTGGCCAACGAGTTTATATTTTTTGCTCTGCTTTGCAAAAGATTGACCAGCTCTCCCTGCTCCAAAATAGCCAGATAACTCAAAATGAGCTAACTGAATTTACTATCTTCGTGTATGCTTTTATTACCGCATCAAATTGATCAAATCATGGATACAGCCTTCACATCGGAAGGTGTGATCCGGTTGAATACCCTGGAAGAAACGGATTTCGGGGATGACTGGAAACATACCCTTGAACTGGAGGAGTTGCTCACGCCCGAAATGGGGATGGATTACCGTGCCTTCCTGGATGGGGAACGACGTTGCCCACCCGAAGATTGCGGCGGTGCACCCGGGTACACTTCAAGAAACTGCTTGTTCGGCAAAATACCTATGAATGAGATCGAGAGGGCAATCAGACTTCCTGGGCTTCAATATCCGGAAGGAAATACAGCGGAAAACTATTGATTAAACCCTCGAAGAAGAGCCTCAGGAAGATAGGCGAAAAGCTGCACGAAATAATATTCACCAACAAGTCGATAACGCAAAGCCAATTGATTGAAAAGCTCAACCTTGTCATCACGGGTTGGGGGAATTACTTCAAACACGTGGTCTCAAAGGAGGCATTTGCGGCAACTGACCATGTGATAGTCTTGCAGCTTAAGCGATGGGCACTCAGGC
>JBDKRY010000189.1:0-9902 GCA_039683155.1 Proteiniphilum sp. | reverse complement strand
GGATAGTTTTTAGGGTTGGCCGATATTTTTTTTACCGTCTCATGAAATGAGATCAACTCCTGACTGCGTACGGTGATAAGGATGTTGTTTTTCAGGATAAATGATACGGGATCGGTTTCGAAATTCGATAGCAGGAAATTGGAATTGACTACCAACGTGTCGTTGGTTTCGATATAGCGCGAAGACATCTCAATCTCAATCATCTCCTCTTCTTCCTGGATATAAATCTTCAGAAAATCTTCCAGTTCGTTCTCAACCTCTTCGTCCACGTCGATGAGGTCGATCCACAGGAAATTTTGTATGGGGTTAGATTTCAGGAAATCTAGGCTGCGGCTTAATCTGACGATGCCGTCTTTATGATAGAATAATTTAATTTCCGCCATGATCTCATTTTTTGAATCGTGAATTATTAATCATTTTTCTTTTCCGGGGGAGCCTGTCTGACCAAAGGTTCCAGCAGATTGGTAAGCTGTTCGAATTGCTCGATAGACAACTGCTCGGGTCGTTTTGTGAGCAGGGGGTCGTCGGGCAGGGGACTCTCGTCGGACAGTAGTGATTTGATGGAGTTTCGAAGCATCTTTCGTCGCTGGTTGAAGCTTGTCTTCACTACCGTTTTGAATAATTTTTCATTGCAGTTGAGCCGCTTTCGCTTGTTTCGCGTAAGCCGCACGACCGCCGATTTGACCTTGGGCGGAGGAATAAATGCCTGTTTGTTCACCGTGAAAAGGTACGTTACATCGTACCATGCCTGCAGCAATACACTCAAAATGCCGTAGGTCTTGCTGCCGGGTGAGGCGACCATGCGTTCCGCGACCTCCTTTTGGATCATTCCCGAACAACAGGGAATATGTTCCCTGTGATCGATCACTTTAAAAAAAATTTGTGAGGATATGTTATAGGGATAATTGCCTATCACGCAGAAGTCGCCGCTGTAATGCCTTGAGAGATCCATCCGAAGAAAATCCTGTTGAAGGATCCTGCCTTGCAGCTCCGGGAAATGTGTGTGCAGATAGTCAATGGATTCGCAATCTATCTCTACCACAGTCAGGTCTTTCTTCCTTTGCAGCAGGAACTGTGTGAGCATACCGGTGCCGGGCCCCACCTCCAGCACCGGAAGTGAGGGGAAATCATCGAGGGTTGCCGCAATGCGGTCTGCTATCTCCTCATCTTTGAGAAAATGCTGCCCGAGGTTTTTTTTTGCTCTTACCGGAAACATTGCAATATGGCGTTTATTCCTTATCTTTACGGCCACAAAGGTAACATTTTATTATAGAAATAAAATCAAACATCAGCTAAAAAACAAGTTGCAATTATTGATTAATAAGTGTTTGAACACCTTTATGTGATGGTTTGTATCCTGGTTTTATACGATAATAAACGGCTAATTGGTGAATATGAATGCAGAATCCGCGAAGAGTGTGATGAAGACGGTGCTTTCTTTGCTGCTGGGATTGTTAATTATATGGGCGATGTATCGCAATACCGACATGGGCGAGTTGTGGCAGATCATGCAATCGGCCAACTTCGGGATCATCGGGGCATCCCTGATTTTCGGACTTTTGGGAAACACCATCCGGGGGTTAAGGTGGGAACTGTTTGTGAATTCGCTTGGCTATCATCCTCCCCGGTCCAGTATCTTGTATGCCACACTGGGTAATTACGCGGTAAACTTCGTGCTGCCCCGCGCAGGTGATTTTTGGCGATGCGGGGTAGTAAGCAAGTATGATAAAATCCCATTTGCCAAAACACTCGAAACATTCCTGGTAGACAAGGTGGTCGATGTGATGGCGGGATTACTGGTAATCCTTGTCAGTGTGCTCCTTTACATTGATTTTTTCGTCTCCTATTTTCAGAACAACCCTCAGTTTGCAGCAAAGACGTCAGGCTTTTTTTCTTCCGTATGGATCTATGTGATTTTGGGAGCATTGCTGCTGGTTGTGGTGTTGATGTTGACTGTTTTCCGAAAGAAACTCTTTATGGTGAAGATCAAAAATTTTTTCTACACTGTGAAGTACGACCTGAAACTGATCTGGGAGATGAAGGAGAAATGGCGCATAATTATTTACACAATCCTGGTATGGTTCTGTTTTTATTTGTATTTTTACATTTGCTTTTACGCTTTCGATTTCACCAAAGAGCTTGGCCCTCTGGCGGGATTGATTGTATTTGCAATGACCAACATCGGTATTTCCGTGCCGGTACAGGGTGGAATAGGCACCTGGCATTTTATGGTCATCTCTTCTCTTACGATACTGGGCGTTGCTGAAAATCAGGCGCTTGCTTTCGCAGGGGCTGTATTTACCATTCAGTCGGTGTGGCAAATTCTTTACGGACTTTTCGGCGTTATCGCCATGCCGTATGTGAAAAGAAAAAATAAAGCAACCGAAAAAACAATTAAATAGATAAACGATATGGCTACAGCAGAAATACTCAGTATAAACCCGCAAAATGTGTGGAAACATTTTTATTCCCTTACCCAAATCCCCCGTCCCACAGGACAGATGAATCAGGTGACCCGGTTCATGATGGATTTTGGCGAATCACTGCATCTGGAAACTATGCAGGATAAGACGGGCAATGTGGTGATCAAAAAACCGGCTGCAAAGGGGTATGAAAGTGCAAAAACGGTGATATTACAATCACATCTTGATATGGTTCCGCAAAAAAATGCCGATGTGGCGCACAATTTTGCCACAGACCCCATCGAAACACTTATCGACGGGGAATGGGTGAAAGCACAGTCCACTACGCTGGGGGCAGATAACGGCATCGGTTGTGCCATGATGATGGCTGTGCTGGAAGACCCGGCATTGCAACACCCTGCCATTGAAGCTCTTTTCACTGTGGATGAAGAAGTCGGAATGGTTGGTGCAAACGGTTTGGAAAAAGGAATACTAGAGGGTTCGCTGATGTTGAATCTGGACACCGAGGAAGAGGGTGAACTATGCATTGGTTGTGCAGGAGGAAGAGATGTGAATATTTCTTTCCGCTTCAAGCCCGACAGGGCAATCGATAAAGGCGATGTTGCGTTTAAAATAAGCCTCACGGGACTCAAGGGCGGCCATTCAGGAACACAGATCCATCTGGGACGTGCCAACGCGAACAAGCTGATGAACCGCTTTTTGAAAGAGGTGGTGAGGAATTACGAAGCCCGCATAGCGAGCATCCGGGGAGGATCACTTCGGAATGCGATTCCGCGTGAATCGTTTGTCGTGCTGACCATCCCCGAACAACTTTCCGACGATCTGGTTGATCTTGTAGCAGAATACGAAACACTGTTCCGTGAAGATTTTACGGGCATCGAAGACAGCATCTCTTTTAAAGCCGAGCCTGCCGATATCCCGAAAGCAATCCTGCCCGAAGAGATTCAGGACGACCTGATCAATGCGGTGGAAGGATGTCCCAACGGGGTGATCAGCTATCTGGCCGATTTTCCCGGCGTGGTGGAGAGTTCGTTGAACCTGGCACTGGTGGAGTCTTCGGAAGAGAGCATCGACGTGAAGCTGCTGGTGCGCAGCTCCTCTGAAAGCCGCAAAGACTGGGTCTGTTCGTCGGTGGAGAGTCTCTTCCTGCTGGCTGGCGCAAAAGTGGCATTCGATGGCGATTATCCGGGCTGGCAACCCAATGCCAATTCCGAATTATTGGGTCTGATGGAAAGGATCTATCTGGAGAAGTACGAGCAGCGACCCAGAGTGATGGTCATCCATGCCGGTCTGGAGTGCGGTATTATTCAGTCGAACGTAGCACAGAAACTCGATATTGTTTCCTTTGGGCCTACTATCACCGGCGCACACTCACCCGATGAAGCGGTTAAAATTGATACCGTGGGTAAGTCCTATGAGTATCTTCTGGCCATCCTCGAGAAATTGAACTGACATTCATGGACAATACGCTGATCATTTTCGCATCGAATCACGGGACAGTGGAGAAGTGTGCCCGTGAGCTGTTCAGGCTGATAGACGGTAACGTGGATATCTGCAATCTGAACCGGCGGGAAATGCTGCCTGATCTTACCAACTACGATTCCGTCATCGTGGGCGGTTCCATTCATTCAGGGAGAATACAGGAGGTGATAGCCACATTTTGTGAGGAGAATCTGGATGAACTCGCTGTCAAGCGACTCGGACTTTTTATCAACTGTCTTTATACGGGTGAGAAGGCGCAGCGGCAGCTGGATGAGGCTTTTCCCGAGGAGCTCAGGCGTAACGCCGTGGTGCGTGATTATTTCGGTGGTGAGGTGGATGAATTGAAATTAAATTTTTGGGAACGCATTGTGACAACGCAAATGATAGAAAAAGAAGATCTGGTGGTGGCACTCTCAAAAGAAAAAATCAAACGTTTTGCCGAATTAATGTCGGAAGTATCAAATGCTGTCAAATAATAGGATCCTATGAACCGAAAAACAAAAAAACAGTTCCTCTTTTCCGCGGTATTGCTTATCTATATTGCAATCATGGCTTATATAAGTTATCCGCGATATAAGGCGTCGGGTAACTGGGGAGAGTATTTTGCAGTGATAGGCATCAGTGTGGTATTGGTGGTGTTACTGTTTTTTTTGCTGAAGAGAAAACAAAAGATAAGGGATCAGTTTACCCGAAAGGATTAACCGGTAAAAGTCCGGATCAGCCCATCTCCGCATCTCCAGAAAAAAGAAGGTGTGGGTTTCCCTTTTATCGGAACATCATTTCTTTTGTTTGAAATAGCATCACTCCTATGAGAAATTTATGCATACTGATTTTCTTCTTTTTTTCCCTGTGCGCTTTCGGGCAGTTGCCGCCACAGTCATTGTCGCTGAATTACAAGTTTCGGGTCTATCTGAAAGACAAGGGAACAACAACCTATACCCTTGATGAGCCTGCACAGTTTCTTTCCGAACAGGCAATCGAAAGGAAGCAAAGACAAAATGTGGTCATCGATGAATCCGATTTCCCTGTTTCGCAGGATTATTTTACGTTGGTAGAGAAGGCCGGCGGAAAGGTTGTTTCATACAGCAAATGGTTTCGAACCATCACAGTGCAGGTAGCAGACAGTCTGGCAGTAAATGAGATACTTTCACTCCCTTTTGTGGATTCCGTGAAATATGTATGGCGGGGTAATGACCGGATGAACCGGCTTGCAATGCGTCCCCGGTTGGAGAAAACCGATTGTGGCCAGACCGAACCTTTGGATTACCCCTTCGGATTTACGCGAGACCAGTTTACGATGCACAATGCCGATAAGCTGGCGCTTGCGGGATTTAAAGGCAAGGGGATAGACGTGGGGGTGATCGATGCCGGATTTACCAATTATGATGTGATCCCCTGGTTCGAGACGGTCGACCTGCGCGGATTCATGAATTTTGTGCCCGGGGGTGACCTGTTTGCGATGAGTGATCACGGAACCAAGGTATTGTCGACGATGGCTGTCAGTCAGCCCGGATTGATGATGGGTTCGGCACCCGAGGCTGCATACTGGCTGTTGCGCTCTGAAGATGTACAAAGTGAATTTCCGGTGGAGGAAGATTATTGGGTGAGAGCCGTTGAATATGCCGACAGCCTGGGGCTGGATGTGATCAACACCTCTCTGGGTTATAATCATTTCGACGATAAAGAGCTGAACTACAGCTTTACCGACCTGACCGGTGATGTATCGCTGATGTCGCTCGCAGCAGATATGGCTTTTGAGAAAGGGATGCTTATTGTCGTGAGCGCAGGAAATGAAGGAAACAAACCCTGGCAGAAAGCAACTCCCCCCGGTGATGCAAAAAATGTGCTGGCGATAGGCGCTGTGGGTACCGACAGCATCATCGCTTCGTTCAGTTCGCGTGGATTGATGGACGACGGACGCATCAAACCTGATCTGGTTTCGGTGGGCAGAGGTACTGTCACCATCGGGCAGGAGGGACTGATTGGTATGACCAACGGCACATCACTCTCATCTCCTTTCCTGGCAGGACTGGTTGCATCGCTCTGGTCGGTGAATCCCGACCTCCATCGTTCTGAGCTAATCAAAATCATTAAAGAATCATCCGACAGATATTTGATGCCCGATACTGTATATGGAAACGGAATTCCTGATTTCCATAAGGCAATGAAGGAGGTGCTCTCAAGACTGAATGTAGAAGAGGGCCCAATTACTGAGCACTCTTTTTCTGTCTCCCGCCTGTCAAAAAACGATTTTCTGGTCACATTAACGCAACCTGATTTTTCTTTTGATGCCTACAGTGTGAGCTTACTCGATGAGTCGGGCCAACTGATTGCATCTCATATTTTTGAACAAGAATCACTCAAAATTCCTGTTTCTCCGTCATTAAGGAAAACGAATACGTTTGTTCATCTTCTTTTTAAATCACCTTATGTCCAAAAAGTATTGCGGTTTCCTTTCGGTTAATGATTATTTACATGCTCTTTTCATGCCTGAGGAGATGGGTAATCCATGAAATTGAGTTATTTTTGTTTACAATTTAACAGGAGTCATGCCCGATATATCTCTTTCATTAACGGAACTTAATCACAGGGTGCGCGATGCCATTCGCGACCACCTGCCCGATACTTACTGGATACGGGCCGAGACCAGCGACGTTCGCCCGAACAGGAACGGACATTGTTATCTGGAGTTTATTGAGAAAGATGCAGCAAGGCAGTCTATCGTTGCGAAGGCCAGAGGGGTCATCTGGTCGGGCGTCTTTCAGATGCTGTCGGCTTATTTTGAGAAGGAGACCGGCCAGCCGTTTACATCGGGACTGAATGTGCTTGTCAGGGTGTCGGTCGATTTTCACGAACTGTATGGTTACTCCCTCACTGTGGTCGATATTGATCCTTCATTCACGCTCGGCGAGATTGCCCGTCACAGGCAGCAGGTGGTGAGGCAACTGGAGGAGGAGGGTGTGCTCACACTCAACAAAGAGCTCCCCCTGCCGGAACTGGCAAACCGTATTGCCGTGATCTCTTCCCCTACTGCAGCGGGCTACGAAGACTTCCGGGATCAGCTGCTGAAAAATCAGGCTGGTCTTGCCTTTTACACGAAACTGTTTCCTGCCGTCATGCAGGGCGACAGGAGTGAAGCGTCGGTTATTGCAGCACTGGAAAAGATATTTCAACACAGATATCTGTTCGATGCGGTGGCGATTATCCGCGGTGGCGGCGCAACCTCCGACCTGAGTTGCTTCGACTCCTATACGGTGGCAGCCCATGTGGCGCAGTTCCCGCTTCCCGTGGTGAGTGGGATAGGGCATGAACGGGACATCACGGTGCTCGACATTGTGGCGCACACGCGTGCCAAGACACCTACTGCCGTCGCTGAGTTTTTCATTTCCCATGTCGGTAAAGCCTTATCGGAGCTCACCGGTTTCCGGGAGAGAATCGTCTCGGAGAGCGGGGCGATTGTGATGAAAGAACAGAACCACCTGTTTTCGTTATCCAAAGAGGTGGTTCATCAATCGATGTTTTTGCTGCAAAAAGAGAGGGCCGGCGTGCAGCAGGTAACGACGATGATGCAACATTCATTGAAGCAGTTTCTGTTGCATCAACGCCATTTTGTGGAAAACAGGCAGCAATTTGTGCAGATGATCTCCCCCCTGAATGTGCTCCGGCGCGGATACACGCTCACCCTGAAGAATGGGAAAATCATCACCTCCCTGCAGGATGTAAAGGTGGATGACACCATTGAAACATACTTTAAGGATGGCATCTCTGGTTCCGTGATCACCGGAATAAAGCCCACAGACGGTCCGGTGCAGGAGGGCCATTCCTGAATCATTCCTTTATCAAAAAACAAGATGGAAAAATTAACATATACCTCGGCCAAAAAAGAACTGGAAGCAATCGTATTGTCGATTGAGTCGGGAGAATTGGATGTAGATCTCCTCACCGACAAGGTGAAGCGGGCATCTGAGCTGATTGCTTTTTGTAAAGAGAAGCTGACGAAAACAGAAAAAGAACTTCAGAAAATTCTGGATGACATTGTATGATCCCCGAAGATAAACAGAGTGTGATCATCGTAGCCGGCGGCAAAGGTGCGCGTGCGGGGGGGGGACTGCCGAAACAATTTCAACCTGTTGGCGGCTTGCCCATGCTGATGCACACCATTCGTGCCTTCTACCGCTATAGCGCTGCGATGCAGATTGTGGTGGTGCTGCCGGATGGTTTTCAACCTTTCTGGCAGGAACTGTGCGCGATGCATCATTTTAACGTGCCGCACACAGTGGTTCGTGGCGGAGAAACACGGTTCGATTCCGTGAAAAACGGATTGAAGGAGGTGACGGATGAAGGGACTGTGGGTGTGCACGATGCGGCCCGCCCTTTTGTCAGCACCGCACTTATCGCACAATGTTTTGAGGCTGCTCTGCGGAATCATTGCGGTGTGGTTCCGGTAGTAGATGAAATAAACAGTGTGCGTCTGTTTACTGAGAACGGCAGTCGCGTGATCGACCGGAAGCTGCTGAAGATAATTCAGACGCCGCAGGTTTTTCCGGCAGCATCTCTCAAAAAAGCCTATGAAACCGGGTATGATCCTGCTTATACCGACGATGCATCTGTCGCGGAAAAACAAGGCATGTCCATCCTGCTGATTGAGGGAGAGGAGAGCAATTTCAAAATCACCACACCTTTCGATTGGATCGTTGCTGAAAGCTGGTATCGTACTTTTATCAAAACGGCAGAGTGATCCAAAATCTGCGATCACAGCCAACTCAATGCAGAAAAGCTAACATCGATTTTTTATCAAAACGACAGAATGATGGCTTTTTCGCCAATAATTATTTCAAAATAAAGGTTATTTGCAAATTTATTATTCCATTTTGTCATGTTATGATAGATTTTTATTACTTTTGAGGTAATTATTAAAGCATACTTTCCATGGAGAAAATTGATAAACTGGACCGACAAATTCTGGAGATTATTTCACAAAACGCCCGTATCCCTTTCAGAGATGTGGCTGAACAGTGTGGTGTTTCACGTGCTGCAATCCATCAACGCGTGCAAAGGATGATTGAAAACGACGTCATCACCGGCTCCGGGTATCATGTGAACCCGAAAGTACTGGGTTATGCGTCGAGTGCTTATATAGGCGTTAAGCTGGAGAAAGGTTCCATGTACAAAAACGTGATTCCAGAGTTCGATAAGATCCCGGAGGTGACGGAGTGTCATTTTACCACCGGCCCTTATACCCTGCTGATAAAGCTTTTTGCCCGCGACAACGAACACCTGATGGATCTGTTGAACAACCGCATTCAGGAGATCCCCGGTGTAGTGGCCACCGAGACCATGATTTCGTTAAGTCAGAGTGTGAAGCGTGAAATACCGATCATGCAGGAAGGCTCCAATGAATCTTCATAAAAAGTATCTGATGGGGATAGGTTACTGCCTCAATCCCATGTCAACCTTTTTTCTTTGATCAATGAGTCGGGATGAGGTGACTCGAACACCCGACCTCCACGTCCCGAACGTGGCGCGCTAGCCAACTGTGCTACATCCCGATGATTTTTGTGGTGCAAAGGTAAATATTTTTTCCCATATTGGTGACGAATCCCATAAAAAATGAATCAAAGAGATGCATTGAATCAAAAAAACATGTAATTTTGTATCCGTAATGCGGCAATAGCTCAGTCGGTAGAGCATTAGCTTCCCAAGCTGAGGGTCGCGAGTTCGAATCTCGTTTGCCGCTCTCTGAAAATCAATCGCTTACAGGTTTCGCCTGTAAGCGATTTTTCCGTTTGGTCGAGATATGGTCGATCAAATGTCCATAAACATCAAAAATAAAACATTCACTATAACTATTCATTGAATCCAATTTTGCCTCTGTATATCACAATCGTTTACCCGCTTTACCCGATCAACCCCAATATTCCGTCCTGTCACAACCTGTCGATGTTCCCTTCAATTATTTCACCCTTGAAACATCCTGTTTCAATCACAAAACTATAA
>JBDKRY010000188.1:0-3068 GCA_039683155.1 Proteiniphilum sp. | reverse complement strand
TTCAATGAAAAGATGAACTGATTAGAAAATGTTTACTATCACAGAATAATTCAAATAATGAAAACCAAACGATTCCATATCTTACTTCTTCTGATACTTTTGGTCTCTTTTTCATGTAAAAGAGAATCTGGCAAACCGGAACAATCCAATCTGCAAAAAAAAACACTGGTAGAAATATATCAGGTAACATCATCGGGGATGATCACCTCGATAGATATTACCGGAACCATTCAGGCCAATATTGTCACCGACGTAAAATCGCCTGCTGATGGGATTATAGAGCGTTTGATGGCACGGGAAAACCAGTATGTGCAAAAAGATAAACTGATTGCCGAAATCAATCCTACCGACAGGGTTTCGTTAATCTCCTCGGGTATTGAACGGGTTGAAGAATTGACACAGAAGGTAAAAACAGCTGATCAACTATCCGACGATTACCAGACTTATTTGTCAGAACTTGAAAACGCAAAATCAGAATTGGCATATGCACAGAATATGTACAAAACCATTCCGGTCGTCTGTCCAATGAATGGGATGATCACGAAACGCTGGCTCGATAAAGGGAGTCAGGTCTCAGCAAAAGAAATCATCATCACCATCACCGACATGACTTCACTGGTGATCAAGGCTGAAGTGAATGAAAAATATTTTGAAGCCTTAAAACAGGGAATGAAAATACCTGTAGTTTTGAATGCATATCCCAATGATTCAATTACAGGGGTCATTTCCCTGGTTTACCCTCAGGTCGATCCTGTATCCCGCACGGTTCAATTTGATATGAGAATACTGAATTTTAGCAAGCCACTGTTACCCGGAATGATGGCTTCCATTCAAATTCCGATATCCGTGATCGATGACGCGTTGTCAGTACCTGAATATGCCGTGCTCACATCACCGGATAACAGCAATTTTGTTTTTATGGTAGATGCCGATAGTATAGCACACAGGCAGATCATTCAAACAGGTATCACATCAGGCAATACCATTCAAATCATCAGTGGTTTAAAGAGGGATGACAAGATCGTGGTATCCGGTCATGAGATGTTGAAAGATGGTGCAATGGTGTTGATCGCAGGTAAAGCAAAAGGAGTGAAGGAATGAAACTGACAATAGAATCGATCAAACGTCCTGCCGGTACAATCATGATGATGATCGTGATTATGGCCGTGGGAATTGCCGGCTTTTTACGTTTGCCAACCAATATGCTTCCGGATATAACCTACCCCATGGTGAAGGTCTATGTATATTGGAACGGAGCCACGCCGGAACAGATTGAAAATGAGGTGGCAACGGTTATTGAACGTAAAATGGCGACGGTTGATAATCTGGATTATCTGGAGTCGACCAGTGAAGAGGGGGTCTACACACTACTTGTAAATTTTGATTTTAGCGTTGACAGGGATGTGGCTTATCAGGATGTTTTGGCCAAAATGGGGCTGGTGAAAAAAGAATTGCCGCAAGACATTCTGGAGCCTGTCGTTTTTAAAGCAGACCCTTCACAGCTACCTGTTGTCGAGTTGTTGGTGTCATCCGATAATATGAGTCTGACACAATTACGTACCTGGGTCGAAAACGAGTTTCAGGAAGAGTTTGCTTCGGTAAAAGGGTCCGCGGGAACAGCTTTATCGGGGGGGATGATGCGGGAAATACGGGTGCATATCGATCCCATCAAGTTGCAAGGTTATCAGATAAGCATTGATGAGATTTCATCCCGTTTGAAAAACGAAAATATTGATCTTGTAGGAGGAAGAGTCACAACAGAAAACCACGATTATGTAATTCGTACCTATGGTGAGTTTGCTTCAATGACGGAGATTGAGAACCTTGTTATTCGAAAACAAGGGAATGATGCGCAGGTATTATTGAAAGATGTGGCAGAAGTGGAAGACCATCATCAGTTACAACGCATACGAACAAAATATAACGGAAAAGAGGGAGTACGCATCTCCATTTTTAAACAGGCTGATGCGAATGCCGTAACCGTATCTGATGATATTGCGTTGCGAATGACAGAATTGAAAGAGGAGTTGCCACCTTCCACGCGTATTGAAATGATATATGACCAGGCCGAATATGTGCGTTTGGCAACCAATGGCGTGCGTGATGCAATGCTTCTGGCAGCACTTTTGGTTACGTTGGTAACTGCCTTCTTCCTTTCTGGCTGGCGAAGAGTGTTCTCGCTCATATTGAGTCTGCCCGTTACGTTGCTTGGTACTTTTTTCATCATGGAGTTGCTGGGTTTCTCCATCAATATATTCAATTTGGGAGGATTTGTTGTTGCCATGACTGTGGTACTCGACAACAGTGTGGTAATGCTTGAGAATATCACAAGGATACAGCAGACCGAACCCGGCACTAAAAATGCGGTTGAGAAAGGTGCTGTGCAGATAAGCGGGGCCATTATCACGGCAACTTTGACATTTCTCTCGTTGTTTGTTCCTTTTTTATTGGTGCCCGGTATGGCATCGCTTCTCTTCCGTGAGCTGGTGATCACCATCGCGGTGATTATTTTCCTCTCCATGATTGTATCGCTGACAGTTACTCCCATGTTGATGGCACAGCTTTATCCCGATAGTAAGCCCATAAAAAAGAAACACTCTTTTATTGTAAGTATCTCAGATTTGTTCATCAACGGCCTGATATATTTATACAAACCAATCCTACACTGGTCACTGAAATTACGGTGGCTTGTACTTCTCTTTTTTCTGCTTTTACTCATTCCCGGGTATTATTTTCTGCAAAAAACCGGGTCGGAGTTTTTACCTGCAGCCGACGATGGGTTGATTACGGTGAAGGTAATAATGCCGACTGGAACTGCAATGGAAGAAACCGACAAGGTGCTTCAACAGGTGGAAACAGTGATTTCACAACAGGATTTTATCCACGGATTCGCAACATTGGCAGGTGGGAAGGTCTGGGGTTTGGTTACAACCGAGAATAGTTTTGAAGGGGAATTGAATATACAGCTTGTACCCGCTGCAGAGCGTCCCATGGATACCGATGAATACGTGGAGAAGATTCGACCGGTTGTAATGAAAGCGGTGAAAGTGCCGGGAGCTACGATTAAA
>JBDKRY010000187.1:0-13487 GCA_039683155.1 Proteiniphilum sp. | reverse complement strand
CGTGCAGAGAACTCCAACTCACCACGACATCTCGCTGAGTTCTGGATGATCGAGCCGGAGGTAGCGTTCTACGACATCCACAACAATATGGACCTGGCGGAGGAATTTCTGAAATACCTGATACAGTATGCGTTGGATCATTGCATGGAAGATGTTGAATTCCTTGCGAAGATGTATGACAATGAGCTGATCGATCGCTTGAAATTTGTGGTGGAAAATGATTTTGTACGACTAACCTACACCGAGGGGGTGAAGATCCTGGAGGAGTCGGGGCAGAAGTTCGAGTTTCCCGTCTACTGGGGTGCCGACCTGCAATCGGAGCACGAACGTTACCTGGTGGAGAAACATTTCAAGCGCCCGGTAATCCTGACCGATTATCCGAAGGAGATCAAATCGTTTTATATGAAACAGAACGACGATGGCAAAACAGTCCGCGCCATGGATGTGCTCTTCCCGAAAATCGGAGAGATCATTGGCGGGTCGGAGCGTGAAGCTGATTATGATAAACTGTTGCAAAGGGTGGAGGAAACAGGCATGAATACCGAACCCATCTGGTGGTATCTGGAAACACGTAAATTCGGTACAGCACCTCATGCCGGTTTTGGGCTCGGCTTTGAAAGGCTGATGCTTTTCATTACCGGAATGACCAATATCCGCGACGTGATCCCGTTCCCGCGAACGCCCAAAAATGCTGATTTTTAATGGGCAACAAAAAATCTTGCACAGGTACTGCCCTGCTAAAGAAATGTGCATAAAAAAACGAACGGAACAAATGGGTAACAGGCTGTCTTTTTTGTTTGCTTGCATGGTGTAAGCGTTCTTCTTGCCTGAAAGCAAATGGGTAACTGGCTGTCCATTTATGGGCAAAAAAGACATGCACCGGCTGGGCTGGGCTGAGAAGAAGGATTGAAAAGGAATAAATGAAGAATATACGCAATTTTTGTATCATTGCACATATAGACCACGGCAAGAGTACGCTTGCGGACCGCCTGCTGGAGTTTACCGGAACCGTTGAAGGCAAGGATCTGCAGGCCCAGGTGCTCGACAACATGGATCTGGAGCGTGAACGGGGTATTACCATCAAGAGTCATGCCATACAGATGGATTATGAATATGAGGGAGAAAATTATACCCTCAACCTGATCGACACACCGGGACATGTGGATTTCTCCTATGAGGTGTCACGTTCCATTGCTGCCTGTGAAGGAGCTTTGCTGGTCGTAGACGCGGCGCAGGGTATTCAGGCGCAGACCATCTCGAATGTGTATATGGCCATCGAGCATGATTTGACGATCATTCCCATCCTCAATAAGATTGACCTGGACAGCGCCATGCCCGACGAGGTGGAAGACCAGATTGTACAATTGCTCGGCATGCCGCGGGAGGAGATCATCCGGGCCAGCGGAAAAACAGGCGTCGGGATTGAGGAGATACTCCGTGCCATCATAGAACGTGTTCCTGCGCCACAGGGCGACCCCGCTGCTCCCTTGCAGGCGTTGATATTTGACTCCGTCTTCAACCCTTTCCGGGGTATCATCGCCTATTACAAGATTGTGAACGGCAGCATCCGCAAAGGTGATCAGGTAAAGTTCATCAACACCGGAAAAGAGTACGAAGCGGATGAAGTAGGCATCCTGCGTCTGACCATGTCCCCACGGGATGAGGTGCGTTGTGGCGATGTGGGTTACATTATTTCCGGCATCAAGACATCGAAAGAGGTGAAGGTAGGAGATACCATCACGCATGTGAAGCGTCCTGCAGCTAAAGGAATAGAAGGATTCGAAGAAGTAAAGCCGATGGTGTTCGCCGGGGTCTATCCCATCGTAAGCGAGGAGTTTGAAAACCTGCGCGCCTCACTCGAAAAACTGCAGCTGAACGATGCTTCACTGACCTTCCAGCCTGAATCGTCCGTAGCGCTGGGCTTCGGTTTCCGATGCGGCTTCCTGGGATTGCTGCATATGGAGATCGTCCAGGAACGACTGGAAAGAGAGTTTGATATGGATGTGATCACCACTGTTCCCAACGTGTCATATCGCGTATACGACAAGAAAGGTATCATGAAAGAGGTACACAACCCGAGCGGTCTACCCGATCCCACACTCATTGAACGCATCGAAGAGCCGTTCATCCGGGCATCGGTCATCACCAACACCACGTACATAGGGCCGATCATGACGCTCTGCCTGGGGAAACGGGGGGTGCTGATCAAACAGGATTATATCTCCGGAGACAGGGTGGAGATCATTTACGACCTGCCCCTGGGGGAGATTGTGATCGACTTCTACGATAAGTTGAAGAGCATCTCGAAAGGGTATGCTTCGTTTGACTACCACATGCATGACTACCGCCCCTCCAAGCTGGTGAAACTCGATATCCTGCTCAACGGCGAACCGGTGGATGCACTCTCCACACTCACCCATTTCGACAATGCGCAAAGCTTTGGACGGCGCATGTGCGAGAAACTGAAGGAACTGATACCGCGCCAGCAGTTCGACATTGCCATTCAGGCCGCTATTGGCGCCAAGATCATTGCCCGCGAGACAGTGAAGGCGGTACGCAAGGATGTGACCGCCAAGTGTTACGGCGGCGATATCTCCCGTAAGCGGAAGCTGCTTGAGAAACAGAAAGAGGGAAAGAAACGGATGAAACAGGTGGGGAACGTGGAGGTGCCGCAGAAAGCATTCCTCGCCGTCCTTAAGTTAGATTAAACAGGTTATGCTTATTGATTGGGGCTGGCTGCAGTGACGTATGGTTCCCGGACAAACTGCCGGACAGATATCTGTCCGGCAGTTTTTTTAGTTCTGCACAAGCACCACCGAGGGGTTGATGCCCACTGCGCTGAGCCGCTTTTTTAGCTTGCCGCTCTGGTCGAACCAATAGAGTTCACCGGGATGCACGTAGTCCGTAGATGTGATAAAGAGATCGCCAGTGAGGGGGTCAAGCGAGACATTGTACATGATCGCTATCTCGGTGCCGTCGCTGATGAAGTTATCGGCAATGATCTTCTCCTCCAGACAGTCGTAAACGACCAGCCTGTAAGGTTCCTGGTACGCGCCGCTGATGATATAGGCTCTGTTGTTGCTGATCACAAACTTCTGTGGCGAACCGATACCGGCAATTGTTTCTGCCGTGCTGCCACCGGCATGTATCACCCTGAAAGCAGCCGGCTTATCGCCATAGTTACCCGATACCGAGAGGTAGATGTCTCCCTGGCTGTCTACCTGCACTGCATTCGGATTGGTGCCCACCTCGATCTTTTTCTCCTCGGTGAAGGTGGTGAGGTCGATCACCGAGAGGGTGTTGTCATACCCATTGGCCCAGTTCAATCCCCCCGAGTTGGCCACGTAGATCTTGTTGTTTTTGATGGCAATCCCCTCCGGGTCCATCCCAACTTCCACCGAACCATCCACGGCAAGTGAGACCGTATCGATGCGGGTCACCGTGTCGTCGAAGGAGGTGACATAAACCTTCCCGCCATTGGCGGCAAGGCGACGCGGCTCCTTGCTCTGGCCCCCGGTCGTCTTCATTGCAATTTGCCGGATTGATTGGCCCGTAGCCGCATCCAGCACCTCAATGGTTCCCGACATGTTGACAGCGATATAGATCTTCGATCCATACTGTATCATGTCGTTCGCCACATCACCCAGCCCTTTTTTATTCACGGTGTTAAAATATGTTTTGTCGATCACCTCTTCTTGCAGGTCATATCGCGCCAGGGTGGCATTGTTCGCTTGCATGCTCCCCTCGTTCAAGATCAGCAGCGCTTTGCCCTTCCCGGGGTTCTCTTCACCGGGATTGTCGTTATCGGCACAGCTCCAGAGCAGGAGCCCCGCCAAAAGAATCATGTAGTAAAAAAGTCGATTTTTGTTCATTGCATTGAATCATTTAATTAATAGTGAATGGATATTGTTATTCTGTAGGAACGACCCGGCATGGGGTAGTTGCGTACAATCTCGTAGTTCCTGTTACTGAGGTTGAGTGCTTCACCGCTGACTGAAAAAATACCGAAGCGGGTAGGGAAGTTGCGCTGCAGGGAGATGCCATGGTCGGCATACCCTCCCATGCGGTAGGCGGTATCGTTATAGCCGTTGCTGTAACGCTCTCCCGACCAGATCAGGGTGTAGGCTAACTGCAGCTGGCTGACCTCGAGCGCCGCACGGGCAGAGCCCGAGTGCCGGGGGGTGTAGGGCAACTGGTGACCGTAGTTCACCTGCTGCCGGTCGGTACGGTCGAGAGCCGACTGCCAGCTGTAGCTGACACCGGCATGGAGCATCATCTTCTCAGTCAGCGCTGTCACGCTCTCCAGCGAGAGATCGGCCCCGTTGATAATCACCCTCCCCACGTTGATCATGGCCCACTGGTGCAGGTTGCCGGTAGGGTAAGCCACTATCTTGTTATCCACCCGGTTGTGGAACAGGTCGGCAGTTAACGTAAGCTGCTTCAGATGTGCACCCGGGGAGCGGCCCAGCGTGAGCCCGATATTGAACTGCTGCGCATCTTCGGGCAGCAGGTTGCGCACCCCCACCTGCGGGTAGTAGAGATCGTTGAAGGTGGGGAGCCGGAAGATCTTTTGATAGAAGGCCCGTAATCGGAGGTCACAACCGTGGAGGGGCTTGTAGGAGGCGCTCAGGTAGGGTGAGAGCCGCCGACGGTTGGTGCCGGCCACCCCGTTCTCGGCCGACTCGAAGGTCCGGGTATGAAGCAGACTGGCAGTGGCCAGGATGCGCTCGCTGACCCACTTGGCGGCAAGCACCGTGTGGGAGGTGAGCCGTGTGGGGGTGACAAATCCTTTCCGGTTGGCATGCAGGGTGGCCGATATCAGATCGGCCGATGCGGAGAAGGAGAGGTTGTTGCAAGCACGGTAGAGTGTCGACAGGGAGCCATAACGCTCATGCTGTGTGAAGATATCTTCAATCATGCCCTCTGCTCCCAGGTAGGATGGATCGAGGTAGCGCAGGTATGTGCGTTGGTACTTGCCGTCGGCCTGCAGCTCCCACCTGCGGGAGAACGCTTGCTCAAAATGGCCCTGCAGGAAGAAGCTCCTGTCCCACAACCGCTGGCCCGAATCGTGCAGCGTGTTGTAATAGATGGTAGCCCCCGGCAGTCCCCGCTCAGAGTGGTAGTAGTAGAGGCGCAGATCGCCCCGGCTGTGGTCAGTGAATCGTGCATGGAGCGACGATTCAAGTCGCATTTTATGCACATCACCATTGATGCGTCGCTCCCTCGAAGTGCTGTCACCGGCAGAGGTACCGTATCGCAGCAGGTAGGGATAGTCGCCGCTGGAGCTCATCCACTCACCGCTGAGAGTGGCGCTCACTCTTTCAGACAGCTTGCCGTTGAGCAGCAGGGAAGGGTTGATGAGCCCGAAAGAGCCGCCTCGCAGGGTGGCCTTGCCGTTGATCCTGCTGTTACCGGTAAAGCGGGGAGCAGCGGTGGTGATCTCAAGTGCCGAAGCGGCGGCAAAGGTGCGGGCAGGACGGAAGATGCGGTCGTCCTGTCCATTGTGGAGCGTCAGCTGTTCCACGTTGTCGAGTGAGAAACGGCCGATATCAATCTGTCCCGTCTGCTCATCGGAGAGAGGGATGCCGTTGTAGCTCACCGCTGTGTGATGTGCCCCCAGGCTGCGCACTGAGATCGTTTTCAGTCCCCCGATGCCGCCATAGTCGCGGATGGTGACACCCGGCAGGTGCTTCACCGCATCGGATAACTGCAGCGCGTTGAGCTGGCCGATCTGATCAGCGGTAAGGATATGACGGGGCGCCGTGGAGCGGATCTCACGGTCGCTGAAGCGCCCGGTAACCACCACCTCAGGCAGCCCGATGGTGTCGGAGACCGATTGTGCTGCGAGATCGGCCGGTGCGATGCAGGCAATCAACGCCAACAAACAAACAGATTGAATAAGAAACCTCATCTATACCGAATATTATTCCGGTAAAGCCTGATGAAAATGAAACACGTAGTAAAAAAATGGATTCTCTTGCGTGTCGTTTTCAAGCTTTATTCCCCGAAAGCCATGTAACTGTTGTATGAATCATTGGCAGGTCTTCTGACTTACTCCCGTGTCTGAACGCCTTCCCATCCCTTCGGGGGACAGTGGCAAGTGAGGTGATTGTTCAGCACGTAAGCGGAGCTTACAGCAGCGGGTCTGTTCAGGACTTTCACCTGATTCCCTTTTCATTACCTGTCCCGAAGCCATTTTGGGGCAGATAACACCAATATTTTCGTGGTAAAGATATGGAAAATTATTCAATAAAAAATCATTTCAGAAAAAAAAGAAATGTCCATGAACCGGATGCTCTTTTCGTTGCAGATATCCACTATATTCATTCCTTACAACGGAATATTTCCATGTTTTTTGGGCGGGTTGGTTTCCGTTTTGTTTGCCGTCATTTCCAATGCCTGAATCAATTTGAACCGAGTATCCTTGGGCAGGATAATTTCATCAATATATCCTTTTTCAGCAGCCCTGTAAGGATTTGAAAACATTTTGCTGTATTCGTCCAAAGCATTGAGACGTTCCGCTTCGTCGGATGAACGATAAAGGATGTTCACCGCACCGGCTGAACCCATTACCGCAATCTCGGCATTCGGGTAGGCAAAATTTACATCTGCTCCCGACTCTTTGGACGACATGACAACATAGGCACCACCATATGCCTTACGGGTTATGAGCGTGATTTTCGGTACCGTAGCTTCAACATATGCATACACAATTTTAGCACCGTGACGGATAATGCCGCCGTGTTCCTGATCACGACCGGGAAGAAATCCCGGTACATCCACAAAAGTAACAAGAGGTATATCGAAACTGTCACAGAAACGGATGAATCGTGCCGCTTTATCCGAAGCATCAATATCCAGGACTCCTGCAAGATAAGCAGGCTGATTTGCTACAATGCCGACCGGGCGGCCTCCCAATCGTGCAAAACCTATCACCATATTTCGTGCGAACTGAGGCATGACTTCAAAAAAGTAATTGTCGTCAGCCACCTCCTCGATAATTTTCTTCATGTCATAGGGTAGATTGGAGTCGTCGGGGATCAATGTCTGTAGTTCGGGCGATTCACGAGAAATGCTATCCCGTGTGGGAACGATGGGGGGGTCTTCCATATTGTTGGAAGGAAGAAAACTCAGTAATTCCCGGATCATCATCAGCGTCTCTTCTTCATCATTTCCCACAAAATGAGCCACGCCGCTTTTTGCAGCATGAACACTTGCTCCACCCAGCTCCTCTTTGCTTAACTCTTCCTGTGTTACCGTTTTTACTACATCAGGCCCGGTAACAAACATATAGCTTTTCTCCCTGACCATAAAAATAAAATCGGTCAGCGCCGGAGAGTAGCAGGCGCCACCGGCGCAAGGGCCGAGAATTGCTGAAATTTGGGGCACAACCCCCGAAGATTTGATATTCTGATAAAAAATATCGGAGTAACCGCTGAGCGCCGCAACCCCTTCCTGAATGCGCGCACCGCCTGAATCGTTCAGTGCAATGATCGGAGCACCGTTTTTCAAAGCCAACTGCTGTACCTTCACAATTTTATTGGCATTCGAGCGTCCCAGAGAACCCCCATATACCGTAAAGTCGTAAGCATATACGTACACCAGGCGTCCGTCTATTTTTCCGTAACCGCTCACTACGCCATCGCCGGGAATGCGTTTGTGCTGCATGTTGTATTGATGAGATTCGTGCAATACCAGTTTATCAATTTCTACAAACGTATTGTCGTCCAGTAGCATGTTGATCCTTTCACGGGCTGTCAGTTTACCTGCCTTCTTTTGCTTTTCGATTGCTTTTTCTCCTCCGCCGGTTTCGGCAGTCCTGTTTTTATCCTCAAACTCCTGATATATTTCCTGTAGTGTCATTGTTGCCGTTTAATTTTTTTTAAATGAGATGAGTAACTGATCACGGGTTACGGAATCGCCCTCCTCAACATGGATTTTCTCCACAATGGCATCCTGAGCCGCTCTGTATGTACTCTGCATTTTCATTGCCTCAACCACAATGAGCGGATCACCCTGTTTTACTTCCCTGTTTTCTGAAACCATTATTTTTATGATCTTGCCCGGCAGAGGAGAGGTAATTGTCTCCTGTGCTTCTTCCGTTGCCGATTGTCGCCCTCTTAAATATTTCTTTTTTTGTGGATTAGAAAGTTCGATATCAAAATAACGAAAATTGGTGGTAATTGTATATTTACCTTCTGAATGGCGAACCGCCTCTGCATTGTAGGAACGCCCCTCATGAAGAATGGAACAAAACCCGCTCTCCGACATTACTACGTCGATATCATATATCTTCCCGTCCACTGAAATTTCCACCCTGTTTCCATCTTTGGATATCATTTCTACCTCACAAGACCGGTTATCAATTTTAGCTTTCATATAATAAATGTTTACTGACGAGGAAGTTATATTCTCAATACTCCCTTTTGTTTTCCAAAAGCACGCCACCGGCTTATAGGGAGGTTATCGACAGGTGAAGATGAGGGCACATCGTTACTGTTCACGATATAATCTATGTAGGCTGCGATGATGGCCATATCTTCTATTTCATTGTCATTCACTGAACCTTCATGCAACTTTTCCCTGTTGTCCTCGATAAAATGAGTGGTATAGTTCCCTTTTACAAAGTCACGCGCATCCATAATCCGTCGAAGGTAATCAATATTGGTCTTTACACCCGTGATCTTATATTCATACAACACGCGGCGCATCCGTTCCAGCGCATAAACACGACTGGTTGCCCATACAATCAGTTTGCCTATCATTGCGTCGTAATGCACCGGGATCTCGTACCCGTCGTAAATGTAACTGTCCACCCGTACGCCAATCCCTTCAGGTGTTTGAATATGACGGATAATGCCGGGCGAAGGGGCAAAATTATTTTCGGGGTCTTCGGCATATATGCGGCACTCGATGGCATGTCCGCGTTGGTGTAAGTGCTTCTGACGCAAGCGTAGCTTTCTCCCGTTGGCGATATGTATCTGTTCTTTGACCAAATCAATTCCCAGTACTTCTTCGGTAACAGGATGTTCCACCTGAAGGCGGGTATTCATTTCCAGAAAGTAGAAGTTCATTTCTCCATCCACCAGAAACTCGATGGTGCCTGCCCCGGTATAACCGATGGATTTCGCCGCCTTGACGGCGATAGCACCCATTGCCATACGGGTTTTTTCATCGATAAAAGGGGAGGGACTCTCCTCTATGATCTTTTGGTGACGTCGCTGCACCGAACATTCGCGGTCGAACAGATGAATCACATTTCCATGGGAATCGCCCAGAAACTGTATCTCTACGTGGTGGGGCGACTCAATGTATTTTTCAATATACACAGAATCGTTCCCGAATGAAGCCTTTGCTTCCGATTTTGCGGCATCATAAGCTTCCTGCAACTGTTTCTCTTCGTACACCAGTCGCATTCCCTTACCGCCACCTCCTGCTGTTGCTTTGATAATAACAGGAAACCCTATTTTTCGGCACACCCGAAACAGGTCTCTCAGCTTCATATCTTCAGAAGTGCCGGGAACGACGGGTACTTTCGCTTCCATCATCTTCCGGCGTGCCGAGATCTTATCACCCATTGCCTCGATGCACTCTGCCGATGGGCCGATGAAAATGATGCCTTCTTCTTTACAGCGGCGTGCAAAGTCGGCATTCTCACTTAAAAATCCATACCCCGGATGAATCGCGTCGGCTTTGAATTGCTTTGCCGCACTGATAATTTTCTCTGCGTTCAAATAGCTTTCCTGCGAAGCGGCCAGTCCTATACAGACTGCTTCATCGGCATAAGAAACGTGTTTCGAGATACGGTCGGCCTCTGAATATACGGCAACGGTACGTATGCCCATTTCTTTGCAGGTGCGCATCACACGTATGGCAATTTCGCCCCTGTTCGCTATTAAAATTTTCTGTATCACAATGATTAATAATAGAATTTTACCCTATGCACCTGGTTTTAATCTTCAAATGGTTTTATTCCCCGACCCTTGGGTCGAAAACAACTCATAAAGTCCATTTGATACCTCGGGGCTTGCCCCGGGGTTATTCATTTTCTCAAAAGAATATAATTCAAACAAACTTTCGTACAATTTGTTTTTATACGATAATATTTTATTCTTTTACACTAAGGTCGTATAGAACTCGCAATTATCATGTACTTGTGTGAAAAACATGTTCATGCTCGTTTCATACGATTGAGATGATTGATTCTTGCTGAAGTTAAGTATCAGACAACAGCTGTCGGGCAATGCAAGGGATACTTTCAGATTGTACAGCATAACAATCATCAGGTTTTGCCTTTGCTCTCCAGGTAACGGATTAATGTCTCGCTTTTCTCCTTTTCAAATTTCAGCTGCTCAATGTTAAGCAAGAGGGTGGAGAGTTCAAAAGAGTGGGCTATTCCTTGTTTGGCGGCATCACTTAAAATAACAGAAATGGTACGGTTGCCGATAAACTCCACGCTGAGCCGCTCATTCTGATGAGTGTATATAAACCGGGCAACACCATTTTCATTTCCACCCGTGTAACGGACAATTTCATAAGATTTGTCCAGCGTTTGAAAGCGATAATTCAAACCATCGGATGTAACAGCAAGTGTCTCGGCAAAGCTTCCGTCGCCGGAGGTGACCCTTATTTTATGGTGTCTGATGGCACTGCCCGACCATATACTTTCAAGAAACAATGTTCCTTTTTCACCGACACCCGAACGAAGTCCGTTTCGATTCAGGGATGACTGATGCGGATATATTTTCGGATAATACTCACCAAATTCCTGATAGCGGCTGTCCCTGACAAAATCAAAGTTTGTCAGCATCTCATTTAGCTGATTGTAGTGCTCTCGCAGCATGGAGTCGCAAAAAGCGATATTTCGTCTGTTTTCTGCCATCCGGACTTCCTGCATCAGTGCAAATCCGGCTTTAATCTCATCAAAAGATTCAGGAAAAAGAAGTTTAATGCTGTCAATCTTTAATTTAGCGAGTGTGTAGTTTGATTCTTCATATGCTTTACCCGCTTCTGTAAGATATGTTTTTGCATCTCTTTTCTTCCCCGAACAGGAGATGGCAGCCAAGGAAATGAAAAGCAAAAGGATGGATTGAACAAAAAAACGCATTGCAAAAAAATATTTATTTTACAAGAATAACCCGATTCTTCACACTCTTACCCTACAAATTTACAAAAATATCGGCACAAACGGATGTTTTAAAGCCCATTTATTGTAAATTTGTAATTTATAACAGACAAGCAACCGGATTGAAAATGCATATGGAGATATCTCCCGAAGAGATACGGTCTCATTTAAATATTCCTGTATTAAAGCTCATTTCACGGGTGGCCGATGAAAGAAAACTACCATGTTATCTGATTGGCGGTTATGTACGCGATTATTTTTTATGTCGCCCTTCCAAGGATATCGATGTGGTGGTTGTGGGCCAGGGAATTGCGTTGGCCGAAGTTGTAGCCAAAGAGTTGGGCAGGCAAACACATTTAACGGTATTCAGGAACTTTGGCACGGCGCAGATAAAGTACAAAGAATATGAAATTGAATTTGTGGGCGCCCGAAAAGAATCATACAGTCACGATTCCCGCAAGCCGGTGGTAGAAGACGGAACGCTGGACGACGACCAGAAAAGGCGTGATTTTACCATCAATGCCATGGCATTCTGCCTGAATAATGATCGTTTCGGAGAATTGCTTGATCCTTTTAATGGCATGCAGGATCTGGAGGATTTGATTATTCGCACACCGCTCGATCCTGACATCACCTTCAGCGACGATCCTTTGCGCATGATGCGTGCCGTTCGTTTTGCCTCCCAGCTGGGATTTGACATCTATCCCGACACGTTCGATGCCATCGTACGCAACAGAGAGCGCATCCGCATTGTTTCCATGGAACGCGTTACGGACGAGCTCAATAAGATCATCCTGTCTCCAAGACCTTCCATTGGACTGAATCTCCTGGAAAAGACAGGACTGCTGGACATCATTTTTCCGGAGCTGGCCGCATTAAAAGGAGCGGAAACCAAAGACGGCGTGGGGCATAAAGACAATTTCCGCCACACCCTCATTGTATTGGACAACATAGCCCGTGAAACCGACAATCTTTGGTTGCGATGGTCGGCTTTGCTGCATGATATCGCCAAGCCTGTCACCAAACGATGGGATCCGAAACAGGGATGGACGTTCTACAATCATAACTTTATCGGTGAAAAAATGATCCCGGATATATTCAGACGGATGAAGCTCCCGCAAAATGAGAAAATGAAATATATCCAAAAGATGGTGTCGCTGCACATGCGTCCTATGCAGCTTGTGGAAGAAGAAGTGACAGATTCTGCCGTCCGCCGGTTACTGTTCGATGCCGGTGATGATATCGACGACCTGATGACGCTCTGTGAGGCCGATATCACTTCAAAAAACCCGGAGAAAGTGAAACGGTTTATGAATAACTTCAAAATAGTCCGGCGAAAACTGTTGGAGATAGAGGAGAAAGACAGGGTCCGCAATTTCCAGCCGCCCGTGGACGGACAGGAGATCATGGAAGTGTTCGGTCTCCCGCCGGGACGTGAAGTAGGCTTGTTGAAAGCGGCCATTAAGGAGGCTATTCTGGACGGAAACATACCCAATGAACATGATGCTGCATACAGATTTCTTTTAAAAAAAGCAAAAGAACGAAATTTGAAACCACTCTCAGAGAATTGATTCAGCGACACACAGCGATGAATCCGTGATGGCATCTGTCATCCGGAGCAAATAACCGGAGAAAAAAGTAATCGAAGAAAAAGTGGGAAAGCTGTAATTTTTTTTTTGCTGTAATATTTTTCTTTATCTCTCTTTTTCTGCGAGTTTTTTTATTACTTTGCAGTTAATTTTGGGGTATGTGCGCTTACGCCATTTTTACCTTTCGTTTTATCCGAAGCTCATATGTCGAACAAGAAAAAAGTATCCACCGCCAGATTCTTAAATGCAAAAATAACATCCACCATCAGTATCTCACTGGTTTTGGTGTTATTGGGGATGACCATACTGATTCTCTTTATGGGAAATGGCTTATCGAGATATTTAAAGGAAAATATGAGTTTCAACGTGATGCTTTCCTCCGATGTGACCGATGCACAAATCGCCACTATCCGGAAAAACATTGATGCACAACCATTTGTGAAGTCTTCACGCTTTATCAGCAAACAAGAAGCCAAAGAACAACTGATCAAGGACCTGGGAGAAGATCCTGAAACGCTTCTGGGTTATAATCCGGCACAGGACTGCATTGAGATTTTTTTGCATGCAGAATACGCCAATAATGACAGCATCATTGTGATCAGCAATATTATCCGACAGGATAATAACGTTACGGACCTGCTCTATCAGCAGGAGGCAATAGACCTGATCAACGACAACCTCTCCAGGGTGATGATCGTGTTGCTGATTCTCGCAGCCGTACTGTTGTTTATTTCGTTCACACTCATCCGCAATACCATTCGCCTGAGTGTATA
>JBDKRY010000186.1:0-6556 GCA_039683155.1 Proteiniphilum sp. | reverse complement strand
CGATCGTGGAACGGGTCGACAAGGGTGCGGTGATCTCCCTGCCCTATGGTGTGGAAGGGTTTGCAACTCCCAAACAACTGGTGAAAGTAGACAACTCACAGGCACAGATGGATGAGAAACTGGAATTCAAGGTGATTGAATTCAACAAAGATGCCAAACGCATCATTGTTTCTCATAGCCGTATCCATGAAGATATCTCCGGCGACGACTCCAGAAGAAGAGGAAAACGCGGTGGCAAGAAAGAGGGCGGAAATGAGCTTAGTGCCGCTATTCCCGTCATGGAAAAAACCACCCTGGGAGACATCGAAGAGCTGGCTGCACTGAAGGAGAAGCTCGACAACCAGAAGGTAGAAGCTTTCAAGAAAGAGGCTGCTAAGGCAGAAGCTAAATCAGAAGCCAAAACAAAGGCAGCCAAGGTTGAAGCCAAATCCGAAGCAAAAGAGGAAACGGTAAGTGAAGCGGCTGAAACGGAAGTGACGGAAGTTGAAACGAAAGTCGATACACAAGAGGAGGCAGAAAATATTGCGGCTGAATCTAAAGTGACGGAAAAGGAGAAAACAACAGAACAGCCGAAAGAAGCCAAAGCGAAGTCCAAAAAGGAAGAACTCAAGGCGGAAGAAGCTGATGCACCCGAAACTGAAGTGATAACCGGGACTGAAGAAGTGAAAGAAGGAGGTCAATCGGAAGAGTAACCTGTTTCTCAAATATATTGTGAAGGGACCGGCTTTTTTAGCCGGTTTCTTTTTTTTATAAAAAAAAAGTATCCCGTGTAAGAATTGAGCTTCTTTTTCGTCTATATAATATGAATGCACACCAGTTTCAACATCAGATCCTATGCTATTCTGATCAGATTTATCGTATGGCGCTGTCGATGCTCAAAGATGAGAGTAAGGCAAAAGATTTGTACCAGGAACTGATGATGCTTTTATGGGAAAGAAGAGAGCGACTGGAACAGATTGGGAACCGGCGGGCATATCTGCTCACATCTGCCCGAAACATGTGCATCGACATGCTTCGCAAAGAGCCTGCAACCGGAGAAATACCTGTAGAAACGCTGGATATACAACCCAATCCCCATCAAATAGCAGAGCAATCCGATACGCTGAACTACCTTCACCACCTGATGGATGCATTGCCGGAGATGCAGCGTATCATCATCAGGATGAAGGATGTAGAAGAACTGGAGATAACAGAGATTGCAGAAATTTTATCGATAACAGAAAACGCGGTAACCGTAAATCTGTCGCGTGCAAGAAAGAAGTTGCGGGAAAAGATCGTGGCAAACCAACAGAAAGAAAAAAAATACGATGAACAATATCGATAACATATTGAATCACTATTTCGAAGGCACTTCCACTGTCGGAGAAGAGAAAATACTGAAAGGCTATTTCCGGAGTCATCAGATAGCGCCACAACACGAAATATACAAACCACTGTTTGATCTCTTTGATCAGGAAAAAGAGACCCTTCTCGCACCCCGGTTCATTATTCCGGAGGTAGAAGAGAAACGGGAACGACGAACAGCTCGCAGTCTGTGGATTGCATCGGCAGGTGCTGTTGCGGTGATCCTGCTGGGAATTATTCTTTTTCCTTTCAAAGGGGGTAGTGAAAGGCAGTCGGACTATGTGGTGATTGTGAACGGGAAAAGAATTTCCAATCCCCAAAAAGCGAAGGAATATGCCGAAGCAATGTTTACGCAGGCGTGTGCGATAAAAAAAGAGAATTATCAATCTCTCGGGAAAGCAAAAGAAATGCAGGAAATGTATAACGCTGCCAAAATCATCGGGGAGGCAAAAAAAGGAACTTATCTACTAACAACACGCAATCAATAACATTTTAAAAAGAAATCAAAAATGAAAAAATTTACGACAACATTGTTGCTGGTTTTCGCATTGATCGGCTCAGCAGCGGCTCAGCAGATCGAAAAAATTTTCGATAAATACATGGAAGATGAACGCTTTCAGTATATTTATGACGGATCGGATGCCGATGAGGTGAATGAAAAGGGATTGAAGAACAACGGCCAAAAAATGCTGATGCTGAATGCAGCGGATGCCGGTCTGATGAAATCATTCTTCAGCGAAGTGCAGGAAGCGGTGAAAGCAGAAGGATATAAAACCACCACTTATGTGAGGCACAGCACGAATAAAGTGCAGGGCTACACAAAAGAAACGGCCGGAAGGAAAGATGAAGTGACACTCATTCAGAATGGCAATGAGAATGTAATGCTTATCTGGGAATCGTTTACAAAATAGACTACTCTACTATTAATGATCATAATGACCGGGAGCAGTGCGTGATGCAGTGCTCCCGTTTTCTATTTTTGTGTATCTTTCCTCTAAAAGACCTTGATTTTCATTTTCATGCGTTTGGAAATACTTCGATTTTCATGTACTTTTGCAGGAAAAACAGACAAACGTGCACCTAAGCAACAAACCATATCGCGATTTTGCCGAGTTTCTTTCGGCGAAATTCCCGTTCAAAGTACAGAAAATATCTATTAATGCCGGCTTCACCTGCCCCAACCGTGACGGCAGCAAGGGGCGCGGCGGATGCACCTATTGCAATAACCAGAGCTTCAGCCCGGGATATGGGAAACCAACCAGGACCATTTCAGAACAGTTGGCGGACGGTATTGACTTCTTCTCGCACAAGTATCCGGAAATGAAGTACCTGGCCTATTTTCAGTCTTATACCAACACCTATGACAGTATCGCGTCTCTGACCGAAAAATATGAAGAGGCGCTGGCCTATCCCGGTGTGGTGGGGCTGATCGTGGGCACCCGCCCCGACTGCATGCCATGTGAGCTGCTCGATTATTTTGAAGCACTCAGCAAAAAAACGTTTGTGCTGCTGGAATATGGTGTGGAATCCACCTTAAACAAAACCCTGGAACGGGTAAACCGGCAACATACCTACGAGGAGTCGGCAGAAATGATCTTTAAAACGGCCGAAAGGAAAATACCCGTAGGAGCACATATGATACTGGGACTACCCGGAGAAACAGAGGAGGATATTTTACATCATGCCGACCAGCTCTCAGAATTACCACTGACCACCCTCAAGCTGCACCAGCTGCAGATTATCCGTTACACCGCCATGGCGAGGGAGTACAAGCTGTTGCCGGAGTCGTTCAACCTGTTCACGCTTGATGAATACATTGATCTCTGTGTGCGCTTTGCTGAGCGACTTCACCCCGACATCTACATTGAACGGTTCACCTCCCAATCGCCCGCAAAACTGCTTATCGCCCCCGACTGGGGATTGAAAAATTACGAAGTGAGGGAAAAAATCATCAAGCGATTTCAGGAAAGAGACAGCTATCAGGGAAAATTTTATCATCAGGAAAACGCTGATCAGTTAAAGCTGCACAAAATTCGGATAGCATGAGTTGGTTCATGAATTGGTTCGGTTAACCACACGCAAAATCACTACAAATAGTGATTGATATACAAAGAGGAAATGCCTTTCTTTGTACCCGGATAACACCACCTGACACTATCGGATAATATTTCATGTATTCTGACCAATCAAACCATAAACCATCCTTTTTAATACACCTGTTGTGGGAGGGTTTACTACTGTTCTTTGTCCCGATCCCGGTAATGGCGAACGAGGCGGATACGCTTCGAAATGTCACACTCGACAGCATCGTTGTGTCGAGTATCAAGCTCCCACACGCCGACTGGAGGATACCCACTGCCTCAACCGCTCTCGAGGGCACCACCCTTCAAAAAAGGCAGCTATACGACATGAAGGATTTCACCGCCTCGGTTCCCAACTTTATCATGATCGATCGGGATACACGGCTCACCTCCTCGGTATTCATACGGGGCGTCGGCTCACTGATCAACGCCCCGGGGGTGGCGATGTATGTGGATGGCATCCCCCACTTTGAGAAGTCCTCGTTCGACATCAACCTGGCCGATATCGAAAAGATTGAGTTCCTGCGTGGACCACAGGGCACGCTCTACGGTCGCAACGCAATGGGGGGTATCATTCTGGTGCATACCGCCTCTCCTTTCCGTAAGCAGGGAACACGGCTGCAGCTCAGTTATGGCAGCTACAACGAAACCCGCCTCACCCTGTCGCACCGCCAAAAAGAGGGGGAGCGCTTTGCCTGGGGAGTCACGGGCGACTACCATCACTCCGACGGCTTCATCATCAACCAATATAACGGCAAAACAACCGACCACCTCAACGCCGCCTCACTGAGCAACCGTCTGGAGTGGCGCCCCCGCCACAACCTGAGCTTCCGTCTGCAGCACGGAGCAGAGTATGTGAAACAGGGCGCCTTTGGATACGGGACAGTGAACAGCGAACAGAACGACGTCGATTCCGTCTCGCTCAACCACCCCAGCTACTACGAGCGGTTCATCTACGATGCGGGGTTACAGGCCGACTACCACACTCCTCACTTATGGCTCCGGTCGCAAACCAGCCTGCAGCTGCTGGATGACACCTACGAGGTGGACCAGGATGCTTCACCCCGCGACCTCTACTATGCGGTGCAGGGGGAAAGGCAGCGCCTTCTCTCGGAGGAGATAAACCTCCGGGATGTGACGGAGGGTATCTATGACTGGAACTTCGGACTGTTTGCCTTTCACCATGCCATTGACAGGAGTACCGACGTCTTCCTCCACATGGCGCAGCCACCCTATCAGCTGGAAAAACGCTACGATGACCTCAGCCGCGGCATCGCCCTCTATCACCAGTCGGAGCTGCAGATCACACCCCGGCTGAGGCTGGAAGGGGGAATACGGTATGACTATGAAAAGGACAATTCGATTCATCGCGAGAACAAGCTGATGGGCGACAGTGTGGCATTGCGCAACCAATATGAATCTTCCCTCACCTTTTCGCAGTGGACGCCCAAGCTGACACTGCAGTACCGCTTCGGCAATGATGATCAGCTCTATGCCACCTGGGCCAAGGGATACAAGGCCGGTGGCTTCAATACCGTCTTTGAGACAGAAAGCGAACGAACCTTCGGCCCGGAGAGGAGCTGGAACTATGAGATCGGAGGGAAGGCAGCTTTCTTCGGGAGAAAGTTACTGGCAGAGGCGGCACTCTTCTACATTGACATCCAAAACCAGCAGGTAAAGCAGTTGCTCGACCTGCAGGGGGTGAAGATCCGCAACGCAGGACGTTCCATCAGCAAGGGTGCAGAGCTCACGCTGAAGGTGCTGCCATCGGAATTCTCCCTGATTCATCTCACTTACGGCTACACTCACGCTACCTTCCACAGCTACCGTTACAGTGAAGAGATTGACTACAGCGGCAACTACCTCCCTTTTGTACCCCGCCACACCCTTACCGTGGGGGCGGAGCAGCGAATCAAATGGCGTACTGCCTTCAGCGAAAGTCTATTGCTACAGGCAAATTATACCGGCATGGGAGCGATCTACTGGCACGAGGATAACCGGGTGAAACAACCTTTTTACGGCTTACTGAACGCCAGCGCGGGAGTGGAAAAGGGAAAGCTGAATCTCACGCTCTGGACAAAGAATATGTTAAACAGCAAGTACCTGGGATATTATTTCGAATCTTCCGGCCGCCAGCTCGGGAAACCGGGCAGACCCTTTACAGCGGGAGTGACAGTCGACTTTTCATTGGAATGAAAACGAAATGAAACAGAGAGTCGCCACCAACCTCACCACCTTCTTCTTTCTCTACATCGCGCAATCCATCCCGATGAGTTTCTTTGCGACCGCACTGCCGGTGCTGATGCGACAGGGCAATTACTCTCTCTTCGCCATTGCCCTGCTCAAGCTGATCAAACTGCCCTGGATCCTGAAATTTCTTTGGTCCCCGCTGGTAGACCGAAGAACGGAGACCGCTGCCGACTACAAACGATGGATCTTCGGAGCGGAAATTGTGTATGCAGTGATCATTTTCGGGGTTGCCATGCTCAACATCGAGACCCATTTCACGCTGATCATCATCCTCATACTGCTGGCCTTTATTTCATCGGCTACCCAGGACATCGCCACCGATGCCATGGCAGCCCGCTCCTTTGAACGCAAAAACAGCAGCCTGCTCAACAGCATGCAATCGATGGGCTCCTTCACCGGCAGCATGGTGGGCGGTGGCTTTCTGCTGCTGCTCTTCCACCGCATTGGCTGGTCGCACCTGCTCCCCTGGGTGGCCATCTTCGTCCTGATAGCGTTGCTTCCGCTCGCACTCAACAAGAGGATCACCCTGCAGGAACGAAAAAACGGAAAGAAGGCAACGTCCCGCGACATGCTGCTCTTCTTCACCCAGAAACAGATCTGGCGACAAATCATCTTCCTCGCCCTCTTCTACGCGGGACTGATTGGCATCCTCTCCACCCTCAGTCCCTACCTGGTGGACAGGGGTTATCAGATGAAGGAGATCGGTGCCATGGTGGGTATTTTCGGTGTATCCACAGGCATCTTTTTCGCGTTCCTGGCCGGCATCTTCATCCGCAGAAAGGGAAAGCTGCGCTCCCGGCGGATCATCTCGGCCCTGATCATCATTCCCGCGGCCTACTTCCTCTGGCTCACGCAAAGCGAGATTGAAAGCCATGCACTGA
>JBDKRY010000185.1:0-2942 GCA_039683155.1 Proteiniphilum sp. | reverse complement strand
AAGTCCCATCATCTTTAACGACATGTACGGAGGTGAGGACTATGATGCCCGACTCGAACAGAAAGGATGGGATACCTTTGGGTTTGATACCGGTAACCCGGAATGGAAGCCGGTCGTGGTACAGCAGGCGCCGAAAGGGAAATTAATGCCGCAAACCGCTCGTCCGGTAAAAATCATGGAAAGCTATCCGACGGTGGAGGTAAAAAAGGCGGGCGACGCCTATGTCTTCGATATGGGACAAAACCTGTCGGGATTCCCAATGATCAAAGTTTCGGGAAAATCAGGCGACAAGGTAAGGCTGACAGTGGGTGAAAACATACACGAAAACGGGACGGTCAATCAGTCGCAATCGGGAGCGCCCTATTACTACGAGTACACTTTAAAGGGTGGAGCGGATGAGATATGGCATCCCCGTTTCTCCTATTATGGCTACAAGTACATTCAGGTGGATGGAGCCAAACCGGAAAAGATCGCCAATCTGCGCCGGCATGGCCCCGACGATTCCGCCGATAGCCAGACCGCCCGTCAACCGGATGATTCACGCGACATCCCCGTATTGAAAGATATTCAATCCTGTTTTGTATATAACTCCGCCCCTCAGAGCGGCAATTTCCGATGTTCGAATGAGATTTTCAACGACGCACACCGGATCATCGTCAATGCCATAAAAAGTAATATGCAGGCAGTGTTTACCGACTGTCCACACCGTGAAAAACTCGGTTGGCTGGAACAGGTACACCTAAACGGTCCGGGATTATTTTACAATTTTGATTTAACAAAATTTGCGCCGAAGATCATGCAGGATATACGGGATGCCCAACTTCCCAACGGCCTTGTGCCCGATATTGCACCGGAATATGTTATCTTTGAGGGAGGGTTCAGGGATTCTCCTGAATGGGGGAGTACATCCGTTTTCCTTCCCTTTATGTATTATCAATTCTACGGAGATAATTCTCTGATAGTTGAGTACTACGATGTAATGAAAAAATATGTAGATTATCTTTCCTCTACCGCGACTGAACATATTGTTTCGCACGGGTTGGGTGATTGGTGTGATTACAGGGAAGACGAACCCTACGGTCCCTCGAAAAATACGCCCGTACCGCTGTCCGCGTCCGTCCACTATTACATGACGATCGACTATCTGACACGAGCAGCCGAAATAACAGGCAACCGCAACGATTTCGCCTATTACTCCAAACTCAAAGGAGAGGTGAAAGATGCCTTTAACAAGGAGTTCTTCGATGAAACCACCAGGCAATACGGTACGGGAAGCCAAGCTTCGAACGCTATGCCTCTGTTCGCCGGGTTGGTGAAACCCCAATATAAACAAGCAGTCCTGGATCATTTGGCAGAAGACATAAAAGAGAAAGGATACCGGCTCTCCACTGGGGATGTAGGGAACAGATACCTGTTTCAGGCGTTGGCCGATAACGGATTAAACGAAATCATGTTCAAAATGCATAATCACCGGGAAGTGCCGGGATACGGTTTCCAATTACAGTTTGGTACCACCACACTCACCGAACTGTGGGATCCGAGAGACGGTGCATCATGGAACCATTTTATGATGGGACAGATTGAGGAATGGTTCTACAAATCATTGGCAGGAATCAGGACAGAGAATAACAGCGGGTTCCGGAATATCGTAATCGCCCCACAACCGGTCGGTGACCTGAAGTTTGTGGAGGCTTCCTACAATAGTCTTTACGGAAAGATCGCGGTCCACTGGAAAAAAGAACATGGCCAGTTTACATTGAACGTGTCAATACCCGCCAACTGTACCGCAAAGATTTACCTCCCACTGGAAGAAAAACATATCACTGTAGGGAGCGGAAATCACCGATTTACAAAAGAAATGTAAGTTGAAACTATCTATAAGAGAATCACGCACGCATAACAATGTTCATATGATGAAGTTCACCACAGCAATTGCCCTCGTTATTTTACTGTCTTCAGGAGCTCTTTCTGCCCGTTCTGAAAGCAGCATCACTCCTTCTCAACAGTTGAAAGGCAGCATCACTCCTTTTCAGCTCACCTGCGAGTACCTGACCAATCCCACCGGATTGGATATACCCCATCCGCGTTTTAGCTGGAAATTGACTGCGACCGACAAAACAGCGTTCGGACAAAAACAAACGGCGTACCGCATTCTCGTGAGCAGCAGCAAAGTGAGCGGCAGCAAAGTGAGCGGCAGCAAAGTGAGTAGCAACAAAGTGAGCAGCAGCAAGGTAAACAGCAACAAAGTGAGTAGCAGCAAGGTAAGCAGCAGCACAGAAACGTTGAACCGAAACAAAGGTGACATGTGGGATTCGGGCTGGATACCGTCGGATGATATGCAACTGATCAAATACGACGGCAAACCGCTTCAGTCTGATCAAACATATTACTGGACAGTGGCCGTAAAAGATGAAAAAGGGAATGAATCGGTTTATGCCAAAACAGCGGAATGGAGTACGGGACTGTTCTCACAGGATGAGTGGACTGCAAAATGGATCGGCACAGACGAGGTTTACAATCCTGCGGAAGGATCCAACAAGATGCAGGATCCCTGGTTCCGGAAAACATTCGATTTGAAGGAAAAACCCACCAAAGCTACCCTGTTTGTCGCCTCGGTAGGGTATCACGAGGTATATGTGAACGGGCAGAAAATAGGCGATCACGTGCTTGCTCCGGCAGTTACGGATCACACCAAACGGGCACGTTACATCGCCTACGACATTGCTCCTGCTTTGAACCGGGGAAAGAACGTAATTGCACTGTGGCTGGGAACATCGTGGTCCATTTTCGCTCCGTATGCTACCCCAGACAAACCGCGAACCCCGATTGTTATCGCGCAGGCCGATCTCTACGACAGGGAGGGAGAAAAAATGATACGGATAGGGACAGATGAGTCTTGGAAAACACATCCGAGCCCCAACAAACTCATCGGAAACTGGGGA
>JBDKRY010000184.1:0-6172 GCA_039683155.1 Proteiniphilum sp. | reverse complement strand
GCAGCTGCGCAGCGGTGATCAGATAGAGATCCTCACCTCTCAGTCGATCAGCCCCCAGCCCGAATGGCTCAATTTTGTGACGACGGCGAAAGCGAGAACGAAGATAGAAGCATCCCTGCGCCGCCAGCGCCGCCGCATCGCCGATAAGGGAAAAAACATGCTCGATGAGTTGTTCGATAACGAACCCATCGAAAATACCCTGTTCAATAAGATACTTCACTCCTACAAAGCGGAAAATAAAGAAGACCTCTACTTTTTAATCGGCAACAACGACGTAACCCTGCCGGCCCATAAAGATGCTTTCTTTAAGATAAAGGAAGAGCCGGAGAAACAGGATAATCTTTTTGTGCGGTACATGAAACAGGCAATGAACGCCATCAAGAAACCGTCGGATCAAAAGGGTGTGAAAAACGAAGCGGAAGAAGGCACTCCGTCCATCTCTCCTGTGGAGCCTGTGAAGTCCAATATAGACCGAAAAGAAGTTTATCGTCTTACGGAAACCAGTTTCCGGAAGAATTTTATCGTACCGGCATGCTGTAACCCGTTGCCGGGAGACGACGTCTTCGGGTATGTCACGGAGAAGGAAGAGGTGGAGGTGCACAAACGCTCCTGCCAGACAGGACTGAAGTTGAAATCGAACTTTGGCGACCGGATTATTGCCGTTGCCTGGGGTGACTACAGGCAGTACTCTTTTCTGGCCTCCATTGTTTTCACGGGAATAGACCGTATCGGCATTCTGAGCAGCATTTTGGCTAAACTGGCCGAAGATGTGGTGGTGAATATTCAAAGTGTGAATGTTTCCTCCAAAGATGGAATTTTTGAGGGTGTCTTTCACCTGCACGTGCACAGTGCCGAGGAGGTGAACCAACTCTGTGCCAAGATAGCAAAAGTGGACGGTGTCAGCACCGTCCACAGATCTCCTCTTTAATTGCTTTGATCACGTCAGTGCGATCCATCATTTATCGTTTAGCTTTTCTTTTTCTTCCGATTCTTCCGAACAGGGACGAGGTTACTTTTTTTGCAGCAAAGGCAATCAGTGCCGGTTTTGCTATTCCCCATGTGATGGATCCTATAAGCGGTAAGTTAGACAATGCAAAGTTTATCCACGGATTGGCCCTTTTGGTGATAAAGGGGGTCAAGGAATGAGATGATCCGGATGACAAATTATCCATTGTCTCAGCAAACTTCGACTTGACGGAGGAGGTCACCCCCTTGGTGAGCATCGACCCCCAGTTGTCGTTCAGGTACTGCAACTGATAAGCGAGGCGCCGGCTGGCGATAGCCCTTTCCTCTCTCAATCGTTTTTTTTCCAAACGCAATTCTTCAAGCGGAGTTAATTTATAGGTACTCATTTTTTGCTGTTTTTTTCATCTTTATCGTCGTTCTCCATCAGAAAACGTACAACACGGTTGGTGAATTTTTTCTTGAATGGCTTTCCTATAAGCAGGATGATGAGGAATATCAGCACGGTAAACGCTGCCACAATACCAAATCCGGCCCAGGGATTCTGTAAAACCTCTCCCAAATAAAGTCCGGCCGTTACGAAGATGAACAAGAGCGCAAACAGGGCAGTGCCGGCCAGAACCAGACCGTATATGATTGCCGATGCGCTTAAGCTGATCTTTTCATACGCTTCCAGTTTTCCGAGTTCAAGGGTGTTCGTGATGAATTGTGACACATCATCCCTCATCTCCTCAAACAACGTACTTACTTTTTTTTCTTCCATCGTTCCCGGGTGTTAGTGAATCTGTTATTGTTTGGCAAGTTCTTTCTTTGCAATTTCAGCAATATCGTCGATGTCTTCTTTTAAATCCTCTACTTCACTTTTTCCTTTGTAAACCGCTGATTTTACATTCGCTTTAATTTTATCTGCAAACTCATTGGCCTGTTCGAGCCATTCCTCCTTCTTGTCGGTTCCCATAATGTAGCCTACGGCAGCTCCCAGCGCGATGCCAATTCCTAAACCTAATAATAATTTTGCTTCTGATTTCATAATTTTTGCGTTTAATGGTGAATACTTACTTTTATCCAATGAAGGGTCATTCATTGAAAAGCCTCATTATTTAACCGTTTGAGGCCTCTTTGAATAAATAGAACGTTTCAAGGGCAAAAATGTTTTTTGAATCCCTATGAATATAGGGGCTTTATTCGATTAATATGGGGGGCTTTATTCGGTAGATAAGGACTCTCCCAATAATGTAGCCGCTGTGAAACCGGTCACTTTCACCTTCACAAATTCCCCGATATGATGGCTCCTTTTGTCGAAGATGACTACCTTATTCTGGTCGGTACGACCGAAGAGCTGCTCCCTGGAGCGTTTAGAAAAACCCTCGACCAGTATTTCAAATTCCTTACCCATGTCCTGCTCATTGCTTTGGCGTGACAGTTCCAGCTGCAGGTCGATGATCTCCTGCAGACGCCTGTTTTTGACCTCTTCGGGAACGTTGTCTTCCAGTTTTTTTGCAGCATAGGTGCCCGGTCTTTCCGAGTACTTGAACATGAATGCCGAATCGAATCCCACTTCACGCATCAGCGAAAGTGTCTCCTGATGATCATCTTCTGTTTCGGAATGGAATCCGCACATGATGTCGGTGGATAGCCCGCAATCGGGGATGATGCGTTTGATGGCTGCAATTCTTTCCAGGTACCACTCCCTGTTGTAACGCCGGTTCATGAGCTTCAGCATGCGTGAACTCCCCGATTGGACGGGCAGATGAATGTAGTTGCAAAGATTTTTGTATTGTGCAATTGTCTCCAGTGTATCATCGTTCATATCCCAGGGATGTGAGGTGGTAAACCGGATACGCATTTCCGGTGCTTCTTCTGCCACCATGGCCAGCAGCTCATGAAAACGGGTTATCTTTTCGCCGTCCTGATAGCGGTACGAGTTCACATTCTGGCCCAGCAGAATGGCTTCCCGGAATCCTTTTGCCCGCATGATACGCAGTTCATTGAGAATGCTCTCCGGCTCACGGCTGCGCTCACGTCCGCGGGTGAAGGGCACGATGCAGTAGGTACAAAACTTGTCGCATCCGCGCATGATGGAGATGTAGCCGGAGATATTGCTTCCCGCCATCTTCAGGGGGATCACATCCTTGTACGTCTCCGTTTTGGAGAGCGTGATGTTCATGGCTTTCTCGCCACGCTCTGCCGCTCCCACCAGGTTGGGGAGATCGAGGTAGGCATCAGGGCCTGCCACCACATCCACATGGTGGTGGTCGATAAGTTCCGATTTTGCCCGCTCCGCCATGCATCCGAGGACACCCACAATCAGGTTGTCTTTTCGTTTTCTTTTCAACGAATTGAAATATTCCAGCCGCTGAATTACTTTCTGCTCTGCGTTCTCCCTGATGGAGCAGGTGTTCACGAAAACGGCATCGGCATCACGGTCGTTATCAGTGAGCGTATAGCCGTCCATTTCCATGATAGATGCTACCACTTCGGTATCTGCCACATTCATTTGGCAGCCGTATGTCTCTATAAATAGTTTTTTATCTGTCGGTTTATCTGTAAGCATGATCTCTCTTTAAAAGCTGTGATTGCCCGTTCTCTGTCACTGAAAAAGTTAAATTATTCATTTATCGGACAGAAAAGTTGGAATTGAATTTGAAATGTCCTATTTTTGTTATCGAAAAAAATAAAATTTTTTCATAGTTAAGGTTTTGGTTAAATGTTCGAGAGCAGCTGTGAAGTTACTCTCGAAATTTTTTATCACCAAATACGCTTTATTACGCAAAAAATCATTATTTTTGTCCGGTTGCAAAATTAATCAAAATATGGAGTTTGGCGATATCATTTATTTTATCCTTCTGGTATTTTTTATGATATTGGGATTTTTTAATGATTCCAGAAAAAAGAAAGATAAGCAGAAACAGCAGTCAGAAGAGCATTCGCGCCCCTATTTTGATGTGCCGGAAGAAGATATCCCCCCGCGCTGGCTGGAACCCAATGTATTAGAAAAAACCAAAACCCCGCCTCTCCCGCCTGTATCAATAGTGGAGGAGGGAAGGACTGCCTTTCAGTCCTCCATGGATCTGACGACCGATTTTGCAAAAGAGTCGTCGCTGAAAAGCTCCATTTTTGTATTTGATGCGGATGTTTCTTACGATAAAGATCCGGATACACTGGATATCGCAGAAATGGCTGATTCATATCTTCAAAAAACCACCGACGGGGAAAAGAGGGGCTCTCCGCATCCGCTTCTCGGTGATTTGTACGGTGATGCAGGTCGGAAAGAGTTCATAAAAGGCCTGATAATCGGAGAAATTATGCAGAGGAAGTACTAACAGCATGTACAATTAAAGGACATTGGTACACTGCCTTTTTTTTGTACAGGTTATGTGCAAGGCCGAATTTCATTGGGACGACGCCTTGCCGGTGAAGTGTGATTGAAACAACGAACAAAATCAACGATTTATATGATATGGCTTTAAAATTTATCAGTGCTGAAGAAGCGGCGTCACTTGTGAAAGATAATGACAATGTAGGCTTCAGCGGTTTCACCCATGCCGGATGCCCCAAGGTGGTGCCGGTAGAGATTGCGAGGAGAGCAGAGGAGGAGCATGCCAAAGGCAATCCGTTCAAAATCGGCGTATTTACCGGTGCCTCAACCGGTGATTCCATCGATGGTGCGCTTTCACGTGCGCACGCAGTCAAGTTTCGTACGCCCTATCAAACCAACAAGGATATGCGTGCTGCTCTCAACCGGGGTGAATTTGATTTTTTCGACCTGCATCTGTCACAACTGGCTCAGGAAATCCGGTATGGTTTTCTGGGGAAAATCAATGTGGCCATTATTGAAGCATGCGATGTGTCGGAGAAAGGGGAGATTGTTCCCACCACCGGTGTGGGTATCACGCCTACGATCTGTCGCCTGGCAGATATTGTGATTGTGGAACTGAATAAAAAAGTTCCCACGAAGTTACGCGGTATTCACGACATTTATGAACTCCAGGATCCTCCCAAACGGCGTGAGATACCCATCTTTGAGGTTCAAAACCGGATTGGGCTGGACTATGTGAAAGTAAATCCCGACAAGATATTTGTGGTGGAAACTGAAAAAGACGGCGAGGGAGGTGGCTTTGCTCCCATCGACGAAGTCACGTCACGCATCGGGAATAACGTAGCCGATTTTTTTGTAGCCGAGATGAAAGCCGGTCGCATTCCTGCCCATTTCCTCCCCATCCAGTCCGGGGTGGGCAACATCGCCAATGCGGTGCTTGGCTCCATGGGCAGCAACCCCGACATACCCCGCTTTGAAATATATACCGAAGTAATACAGGACGCGGTAATTGATATGATGCAACAGGGCAATGTCTCTTTTGCCAGCGGCTGCTCGCTCACCGTGAGCAACGAGATGTTGCATAAATTCTACGATGATCTTCCTTTCTTTAAAAATAAACTGGTACTCCGTCCCTCGGAGATATCAAATAACCCGGGCGTGGCACGCCGTCTTGGTATCATCGCACTGAACACGGCCATAGAAGTGGATATCTTCGGCAGCGTAAACTCTACCCACGTGAACGGTACCCAGATGATGAACGGTATCGGCGGATCGGGCGACTTCACCCGTAATTCCTATCTTTCCATCTTCCTGACTCCCTCAACAGCGAAAAATGGCGCCATCAGCTGCATCGTGCCCAAGGTGACACACGAAGACCACAACGAACATTCCGTGAAGATAGTGGTGTCGGAATACGGGGTGGCCGACCTCAGGGGTAAGGGGCCGAAGAATCGCGCTGTGGAGATTATCGAAAAGTGCGCACATCCCGATTATCGACCTCTTCTGCACGAATACCTGAATCGTGGCGTAAAGGGCCATATTCCGCAGGACCTGTATGCCTGTTTCGCTTTTCACAATGCCCTGGCGGAAACAGGCAGCATGATGAATACCGACTTCTCGAAATATCAGAAGCCCTGATAAACAAAGGAAAAACAAGCCATACACAAAAAGCGATCTCATGCACCGGATCGCTTTTTTTCGTAACAGCCTTACGCTTAACGAGAAAAGCAGTCATCATTGAACTGATAACTGCTTTCTCAATTTGTCGGGATGAGAAGATTCGAACTTCCGACCCCACGCCCCCCAGACGCGTACTCTAAACCGGACTGAGCTACATCCCGAAAATGTGCGTGCAAAATTACCGTTTAATTTTCTTTTTCCCAAATTTAT
>JBDKRY010000183.1:0-5591 GCA_039683155.1 Proteiniphilum sp. | reverse complement strand
AGAAGCTACTAAAATTCCTGCAACAGCTGGACCAATTAATCTTGAGCCATTCACAATGGATGAATTCAGTGCAATTGCATTGGGCAAGTCTTCTTTATGCTCAACCATTTGAATCACAAACGACTGGCGTGTTGGTATATCAAATGCATTTGAAATGCCCAATAAGATGTTTAAAATAATTAAAACAGTGACATTGATATTATTCGTCAACACAAATATGGCTAATAAGATTGCCTGAAGCATTGCTACAACTTGCGTGATGATGATAATTTTACGTTTGTCATACCTATCCGCAAGCACACCGGCAAAGGGTGCAATTAAAAAAGTAGGAAGTTGACCGGCAAACATCACAAATCCCAGAAGAAAGGGAGAATTTGTTACGCTATAAATTAACCAACTTAAAGCAACTTGTTGAATCCATGTTCCAAGCAAAGATAAGCTTTGTCCATAAAAAAATAGCCGATAATTTTTGTTTCTTAAAGCCCTGAATAAGTCGTAGAAAAAATCTTTATTGAAATTCATTTCCTAAATATTTTTACGCACTACTGACCGGATAAAATTTCAGAATATCGGGGCTAAGCCGCACGGTTTCGTCCCGATGTTGTCAGTTTGTTTTGACAGACAAAAACGTACAAAGGTACAAAAAATCATTTTTTCGGCAAGCCGGCATGCCAACAAATCATGAAAACTCTTTCTGGAGAACAGCTCGACCTTTTGGTAAGGCGATGCGGCTGTGACCGTTACTTTAACCCGTCAAAAGTCAGCATGTGGGTTTTCCGACGTAATTCACAATGTGCAATGTGTAATCCTCAATCCTCAATCTTTAATCAGTTGAACGTGGCAAACTGTGAAATAAGAATCTTGGTTACTATATCCTGATTCTGATTTTTTTGGTTAATATTGTGGGAATATCCCGGGAATGAGTATATTTGTTCCGTAATCTGATTTATCCGTGCAAAAAGAGATACCTGACTATAGCAGAAACGAAGACCATGCTTTATTCATTTTACTAAAGAAAAGGGATAAAGATGCTTTTTCCGCGATCTACGGGAAATATCACCGTTACTTGTACGCACTCGCTTTCAAGTACCTGAAAGATACCGGGATGGCGGAAGATGTGGTGCAACATGTCTTTGTGAAGCTATGGGAGACTACCGGCAACATCCATATCGAGATCAATCTAAAAAATTATCTCTACACGATGACCAAAAACTTTATCCTGAATTTAGTCAGGGATCAAAAGGATGCGGTATCATTAAATTATGTGAATGGCCAGATTGATCTTCCCGGAGAGGATGATATTGTAAAAGTAGTGGAAGACCGTGAATTACAGAATTTCCTCTACAAAGGAATCGACGCTCTGCCCCCTCAGAAGAAAGAGGTATGCATGAGAAAGTTGAAAACATCCGACAGCAATCAGCAGATAGCCGAAAAGATGGGGATTTCGGTGCATACCGTGAAATCCCATTATCAGGAATCGTTGAAACTGTTACGAACCTATTTTCAAAAAATAAAGATGATGTTGCTGTAAAAAATACGCCATTCCACTCATTTCTTTGATCCGGAAAGGTGTCAATTAATAAACTTACAGCCTGAAAAAGAAGGAAAATTAAAAGTGAATGCAGTCCTCTAACAATGATATTGTCAACAGCGTATTAAACGGCACCGCCACAAAAGATGAGGCGCGGATAGTTGCGGGCTGGTTCTCTTCAACCATTGAAGGGCAACAGCACCTGTCGGATCTGCTCGACAAAGATGCTTATCTGATGGAGACGCAACCGGATACGGGCAAATCATTCTCTCCGTTGCAGTCGGATCACTTGTATAAGAAGATCGAAAAAACAATCTACGAGAAGCGGATGCGGAGAATGACGCTCAAAGTTGCTGCCATCGTGCTACCTATACTAATGATAGGCGCTTTCGGATATTTCTTTAAAGAACAAACTGCCTTATTCACAGAGAGCACTTACGCTGAACTATATGTTCCCAAAGGGGAGGATGCCAGGCTCTTTTTTCAGGATGGTACCGAAGTATTTCTGAATGCCGATACCCGGATTCGTTATCCGGAGAAATTCGGACTGAGAAAGAGAGAGGTCTGGCTCGAGGGTGAAGCTTATTTTAACGTGGCTCCCAATAAAAGACGTCCTTTTGTGGTACACGCCCAAAACACCTGGACAACGGTCACGGGTACTTCGTTTAATGTGAATGCGTATAGCGACAAAGAGACTATTCAGGTGGTACTCGATGAGGGAAAAACCTCCTTTCAGGTACAACAAAGCAGCTTTCCGATGCTTCCCGGACAACAAGTAGAATATGACAAAACTACCGGAAGGACCACCTTGCGTAACCTGGTGCGCCCTTCCAATGCTTCATTGTGGAAGAAGAATGTGGTTTATTTCTACGACACGCCGCTCACTGAAGTGATGAAGGTGCTGGAAAGGAAATATAATGTAGAATTTCATGTTCAATCGGACGATGCGCTCAATTATAGTTATACCCTCACCACGAAACAGGCAACCATCGACGAGGTATTGCAGGAACTGCAAAAAATTGCCCCGGTTAAGTTTAATCATCGGGAAAATAAAGTCTACGTTACCCTCTGATCATTTTTCAGCTTTCGGTTGTATGTTTTCTCCGGTTTAATTCGACGGGCTTATGAGCTTTTGTCTTAATCTGTCTTTAATCTTAAAGTGGTTTAATTCCCCGACCCTTGGGTCGGAAACAACTCATAAAGTCCATTTGATACCTCGGGGCTTGCCCCGGGGTTGTTCATTTTATAAGACCCGGGTATGTGACATATCTGATTTTTGTTAAATTTTTTAATTCACTCATTCTTTTTGCATGATAAGGTGTCAAAGATATAACGAAACGAAAAGAAGGTTTCATAATTGTTAAAATGACACCTTCCATAAGAGAGAATTAATTTCATTTATGTTTAATTTTTAATACGAAAAACAAACCATGGGAAAAATTCCAATGAAAAGGAGTCTGTTTATTTTGATTTCCCTTTTTGTGTTAAGCACCACATACGGTTTTGCGCAAAAAGTGAATCTGAATTTCAGCCAGAAAAGTTTGAGAACTGTCTTGGAGAGTATCACCGAACAGACAGATTATACCCTGGCATTCAGCAAGGAAGCAGTGGATTTGAGCGATGTCGTTACCATCCGGGTAGCCGACACCGAACTTGTACAGGTACTGAACCAATTGTTGACGCCCCGTCAGATTGGTTATGAGATCAGGGATAAAAAGATTTATATTTTCGACCAGCCTGCCACGGCGGTAGTTGAAACAAGGCAAACACCCCCGGAGGAGGTGCGGTTGACCGGAAAGGTTACCGATGAGAATGGCGAACCGGTGATAGGAGCCAACATCTCCGTGCTGGGTACCACTACCGGTACCGTTACCGACTACGACGGAAACTATGAGCTGTCGGTGCCGCGAGGCTCAACGCTCCGGTTTTCGTATATCGGTTATCTGGAGCAGCAATTCATCATTACAAATCAAACGGTGCTGAACGTACAACTGGAAGAAGATACGGAAGTATTGGACGAACTCATTGTTGTGGGATACGGCGTGCAGCGCAAAAGCGTGGTGACTGCTGCTATCAGCAAGGTGTCGGCAGAGGAGCTCAATGTGACAAGGCCTGCCCGCGTGGAAGATGCACTAAAAGGCAAGGTTTCGGGTGTGCAGATCACCCAGAGCTCCGGACAGCCGGGATCTGACTCCAAGGTACGTATCCGCGGTATCGGTACCATCAACAACAGCGAACCGCTCTATATCGTGGATGGCATGGAAGTGGGCGGTGGCATCAACTACCTGAATCCGGTGGACATTGCCTCAGTGGAGATCCTGAAGGATGCCGCTTCAGCAGCCATCTACGGATCGCGTGCCGCCAACGGTGTGATCTTGGTGACCACCAAGAAAGGCATTACCGGAAAAACCACGGTCAACTACGATGTGAGTTACGGATGGCAAAACCCTTGGAAGAAAAAAGAGATATTGAATGCAGGCGAATACATGGTCATCATGAACGAAGCCCAGATCAACGACGGCAACCTGCCTCGCTACAATAATGAACAGCTCACTGCTGCCGGCACGGGTACCGACTGGCAGGATGAAACCTTCTATTACGATGCGCCCGTGCAAAACCACCAGGTGAGTATCTCCGGAGGAACGGAAAAAGGAAACTATTTCCTCTCGTTCGGCTATTTTGACCAGGCCGGCATCGTGGGCGGCAATTACGATAAATCGAATTTCGAGCGTTACAGCCTCCGCTCCAACTCTACCTACAATATTTTTGAAACGAAGGAGCGCAACTTCCTCAATAACATTCAACTAAGTGTGAATGTGGGTTATTCCAGAAATAAATCTACCGGCATCGAAACCAACTCGGAGTATGGTTCCATCTTGGGTAGTGCATTGACCTTCTCACCGCTGGTGCCGGTATATGCCGATGATGAGACAGCCGACGCTATACTGGCGCAGTACCCGCACGCAGTGAAAGATGGTGATCGTGTATTCTCCATACCCCCTGCCGGATTCCAGGAGATCGCCAATCCCATCGGAATGCTGAACCAGCCTACCGCCGGCCTGAACAATGCCGATAAGTTTGTCGGATCGTTCTGGGGTGAACTGACCATCCTGCCGGAACTGAAGTTCAGAAGCAGCTACGGTGTGGATCTGGCTTTCTGGGGATATGATACTTATACCTTCCCCTATTTCCTGGCTACACAGGGAAAGGATATGCAGTTCAGCACGGTGCAGAGTGAGATGAACCGCGGATACACCTGGCAGCTGGAGAACTATTTCACCTATAACAAATCGTTTGAGGAGGTGCACAACCTCTCATTCGTGCTGGGACAATCCGCCTCAAAATATACCTACCGTAATCTGGGCGGTAATGACCGCGACCTGCTGGAGAACGACCCGCTGAAGGCGAACATCAATTATGCCATTGCCGACAGAAAAGAAGAACGGACCTGGGGCGGTACGGGAGGATACAACTTCACTGCCCGCGCATCCTATTTCGGCAGGATCGATTACAACTACGACGAGAAATATATGGTGCAGGCCACTGTCCGCCGCGACGGTTCCTCCAATTTCGGCCCCGGTAATAAATGGGGTGTCTTTCCCTCTTTCTCCGCAGGATGGAATCTTACCAACGAAGCTTTTATGGATGGACGCCCTGAGTGGTTCGATTACATGAAGCTGCGTGCAAGCTGGGGAAAGAACGGGAACGACCGCATCGGCCAGTTCCTCTATACATCGCTGATGAACGGCGGACAAAACTATTACTTTGGCGGCGGTTACGATGTGAACCAGGGAGACCCCACAAAAGTGGGTGAGATTACCGGACAGATGCAATACGGCAGCTCACTTGGTTACATTCCCAACCCCGATGTGAAATGGGAAGAATCGTCACAGACCAACCTCGGTATTGATACCCGTTTTTTGCAAAGCAGGCTGTCCTTCTCGTTCGATTACTTCAAAAAGAAAACCATCGACATGCTGATGTACCAGCCCATTCCCTCTTATGTGGGTATCGGCGCTCCTATTGCCAATGTAGGTGATATGGAAAACTGGGGGCTGGA
>JBDKRY010000182.1:0-9236 GCA_039683155.1 Proteiniphilum sp. | reverse complement strand
TCCACGATCAGGTTTTCGGTGGGGCGGTCTCGGCGGCGACCATCCTCATCCTTGCCTGATTTGATGCAGATAGCATCATCGCCTACATCGAAGACAGAGTTGACGATGATGGAGTTGACACACGATTCCAGGTCGATGCCGTCACCGTTCTGGGCGTAGCTTGGGTTGCGTACCAGGATGTCATCCACAATCACATTCTCACACATCAGGGGGTGGATGTTCCATGCCGGAGAGTTTTCAAACAGCACCCCTTGCAGGAAGACATTTTTGCACTCAATGAAGCTGACCATCACGGGGCGTAGAAAGTCCTTGATCTCCAGCCACTCCTCTTCGGTGAGATCCTTGCGTGGCACGTTCATATCGCTGTTCTGATGTGCCTTCAGCGCAGCTGCCGATGGGAACCAGTAGTTGTCGTTTAACACCACTCCTCGGGAGCTGACTACCTTTTTCCAGTGCCCCTCGGTCACTTTTTCCTTTTTGAGGGGGCGCCATGCTTCGCCCGACCCGTTGATGGACCCTTCGCCGGTGATGGCGATGTTCTCCAGGTTGCGGCCCGAGATGGGGGATTGGCAGCGGCGGGTGTCGAGCCCCTCGAACACGGTTTCCACAAGCGGGTAGAGATCTTTGTCAGGTGAGAAGAGAATCAGCGCTCCTTTCTCCAGGTGCATGTTGATGTTTGAGCGGAAAACAATGGGACCGGTAAACCAAATACCTTCCGGAACAATAAGTGTACCTCCCCCTTTATCGGATAAATCCTGCATCGCTTTGGCGAAAGCGTCTGTATTCAGCGTGACCCCATCGGGAATGCCCCCCAAATCCAGCAGATTTACGCTGTTGTCAGGAAATGAGGGAACTTCAACTCTTGGCATCTCGAAGGGCAGATCTTCGTATAGGTATTCGTATTTGTAAGACAATCTATCAGTGGTGCTATTGCTGCACGACATACTTATAAACGCGAAAAGAAGCAGGGACAAATTTTGTTTCATCAGTTCATTTTATTTCAATATTCTGTAGGACATAATCCGTTTAAATAAGTACCCACGAAGAGTACAAATTTAAACGGATTATAAGTTATGAATCACTGTATCCAACGGGGATCACCTGTACCTTTGGCTTTCAACAATTCATTTGTTACCGTAAAATCGCCATTGGTAGCATTCACAAATCCCGGATTTTCGCTTGAAGCGGAATCATCAAAAATCAGTGATGATGTACTTCCGCCAGTAAACAGGCCGGGAGCATTGAAGTAGTTGTTATTTCCAAAAACAGGAATAGCTGTACTGCTCTGATTCGAGAATATTGCCGTTGTTTCTGCGACAATATTATTTGTAAAGGAAATCTCAGTTCCCTTAAACCGTACGTATAACAATCTTTTTCCACCATTGGCAACACCATACAATGTATTGTGATTCACGAATATTTTTGATGTTATCCCCGGGAATGAAGAGGACTTATCATCGTATCGTATTAAATCGCGTGCCAGCACACTGTTATAGACGGTCGTGTTTGACAGGGTAAGCGTCTTGATCGCTCCTGCACGTGAATCCATAAAGTCGCCACCCGAACATTCTATATTGTAAATCAGACAATTATTAATGGTGATTGATTCAACTACAGCAGCAACATTCAAATAATAGAGTCCCTTTACGTAGTTTCTAATCTCACATCCGTCTATCCTCAAATCTCCGTAATTTACGCCTGCTGTGTTGAAAACGACGGACTGATTACCGTCGGCCAAGCCTGTTCCGTCGAGCGTGATATCCTTCAGCAGTAAAGCGGCTCCGTCTTCCAGTGAGATATACCCGTTCAGTACTGGTTTGTTATATGGATAAACTCCTTTGATTTCGATACTTTTATTTACTGAAAATTTACTTGCAGACCCGTATGTTCCCGGGAAGAGAGCGAACGCATCTCCGTCGTTGGCAGCAGCCAGCAGGGAGATAAAGTCATCCTCCGGATGAACGGCAATAGCGTTACCGATATCCACCAGGGTCATGAATTCCAGGATACCCCTGGTTTTTGTTCCATTCTTTAGGATTGCCGTGGAGGAGGTCTCAGCCGTCAGTCCCTCGATTGTTGCGGAGCCTGCAGCGATCTCATCGGCTGTTACCGTATGTTGGATGCCACCCGGTTCGAGCATAATTGCGGTCAGCGCCTTTCCCGGTGACCAGCGCAGGGTGACAGAAGTGGCTTTCACGTCGCCATCCTGGAAGGGGAGGAAGATGTTCTCCGTGCCGGTCTTGAAGGTGACGCCGCTCCATTTTGATTCGGTTTTGCCCGAGGCCACCGACTTGATGCGCACCGAGTAGCGTGTCTCACCATCCAGCTCCCGGATGTAGAAGGGGAGCTGGTCGCCTGTCACCCCCTCATAGGTTCTCACCGGTGTGCCGGCAAAGATGAGACTGTCGTCGGCAAACACTTCAAGAGAGTAAGATTCCACATCCTTGTTAATGACCCAACTCAGCCGTGCGTCGGTACGGTTGATTACGAACGCTTCAATCTTAATGGGAGAGAAGAGTCTCTCGTAGTCGATCGATGTCAGCTCTTCCGACCTGTCATCGGTACAGCTGAAATTAAAGAGCAGTACTGCCAGGAAGGAGATGAGTGCGATAGTATGTCTCTGTTTTATTTCCATAATGTTTAGTTCGTTAATTGTCCGTTACTGCTGTCGATGAATGTCTGCCAGATAGGCCAGTACTGGTTCTGATCGGGGTCTTTCTGGTAAAGGGCATTGATCAGTTCCGGTGTCAGGTCGTCCGGGTCAAACCAGGTAGTGTTACCTTCGTAGCCAAGGCTGGCACCGATCTCATCGCTGTCACCGTGGTTCAGTCCGTAGATGATCAGCGTTTCGTTGTCGTCCGCAGTCTTGAAGTAGAGCTTCTCCGGCAGATCGGCATAGGGCCCTTCGCGGTTGATCAGTTGTGTCATCTTCATCTTGGCTTCGTCGAGCTTGGTTTTGAGCAGGTTCCAACGGATCAGGTCTGCCTTGCGGAGGCTCTCACCGGCAAACTCCAGCGCACGCTGCTCCACGATCGCGTTGAAAAAGGCATCCTTGCTTGCGGTTGCCTGTGCCATGTAGGCAGTCACCTTTGCTGGCGGCAGTGCCCTGTCGAGGATGGGCTTCAGGTAGGGTGCTGCTGCTGCGGGCCCCTCCAGCTCATTGATTGCTTCTGCAGCCATCAGGTAGACATCGGCCAGGCGCATATATTGCCAGTTGATACCATCGTCGTTGGTGGAGGTAACACGGCGATTCATCCACTCGTAGCGCAGCTTGCCGAAGCACCAGTTGTCGATGCTGCGGATCTGCTGGCGACTCGGGTTGGAGTTGGACCACTCGTAGGGTACGCAGGTCACGTCGCGCCGCACGTCCTCTACATCATAGTCGTAGAAAAGGTAAGGTAATGGGCCGTTTGTACCGCCTTTGTTTTGTCCTGTATACTGGTCTACTGCCCTATGTTGTACTCCCAAAGTATAGAGCACACGTCCCCGACCGGCAGCGAAGGGTATTTCCCAGAGTGACTCCCTGCCGGCGGTTACATCGTCCTGGCAGAGCAGTTGGAAGTTCTGCTCGAAGGAGCCCAGCGTGTTGGATTCCTGACGGATCACCTCGAGGGTTTTTTCCTTTGCCAGCGTGTACATCTTGTCAACACTCAACTCGGGGTCACTGCTTTTGCGCACGCCGTCGGCACGCTGTGAGTAGCCGCCGGCATAGAGGGCGATGCGTGCCATCAGTCCTTTGACAAAAGCTTTGTTGACCCGCTCGGTGCTGGCGGTGACATCGGTCTCGTTTGGCCATGCCACCAGCTCTTCGGCTTCGTCCAGGTCTGCCAGCAGCTGTTTGTAGATGATATCGCGGTCGCTGCGCGGCAGGTAGAGTGTCTCGGTGGTGATCGGTTCAAAGCGTGCCGGCACATCGCCCCATCCTTTCACCAGGTCAAGGTAGATCACGGCTCGCAGGGTGAGTGCTTCACCCAGCAGCTGTGCCATACGGGGATTCTCTTCCACGTTACCATATTCACGGAGTCCTTCGATCGCCTTGTTGGCTCGTTCAACCCCTTCGTAGAACTTAGCCCAGGCGTTGTTGTCGGTATTCATTTGTGTGTTGCCGGGTGTGGCGGCATAGGTGGCCAGTTCATACTTGCCGGCGTCGTTCAGCTGGGTAGGGTTGATGCCGTTGAGCCACTCCACATCACTGTTGATGCCGTAGTAGGGGAGGAAGCGTCCGCGGTAGGAGTTGGTCTCCCCGAACGATTGGTGGATGCCCATCACCGCACCTTCTGCCAGGGCTTCAATGGAAAGGACGACCGATCCTTCGGCTGCTGACTTGGAGGGTGCATCCAGGTCGCAGGAGCTGAAGAAAAGTCCAAATGTCAGAAGAATCAGGCAAAGATTTGTTATTTTTTTCATACGATAATATTTTATTCTTTTACATTAATGTCGTATGGAACTCGCAATTATCATGTACTTGTGTGAAAAACATGTTCATGCTCGTTTCATACGATTATTTTATTTTTCTCATGATGGTGTATAGAACTCGCAATAAATCACCCACTTGTGTGAGAAAAGTTTATATGCTCGTTTCATTTTGATCATCATTGAGGGTTAAAAATTCAGATTTACGCCAAACACAAGCTGACGGCTTCTCGGGTAGGCGGAGTAATCGACGCCCGGTGAGAGGTTGGTCCTTCTGATTGTAGAAACTTCAGGATCGTAGCCGCTATAGTTCGTCCATGTCGCTACATTGTAGCCAGTCACGTAGAACCGCAGGTTTTCGATTTTCGCCTTTGCCATCAGATGCTTTGGAAGGGTATACCCCAGCGTGAGGGTGTTGAGGCGCAGGAAGCTGCCATCTTCTACGGCCCAGTCGCTGAAGATCATGCGTGAGGTGTGGGGCGACCACATGGTGGTGTTGGCATTCATGGCGGCAAGCTCGGCGGGATCATTGCTGATGGTGCCGTCTTCGCGCAGATTGGTCCAACGCTTGCCAGTCTCCATGGTGGTGATCATGTTGCGATACTGGTACTTTCCGGTGTGGGAGAACTCGATCTTGTTGGCATTATAGATGTCGTTGCCGTAACTCCAGTTGAAGGCGGCAGCGAGGTCGAAACCGTAGAAGGTGGAGTTGATGGTGAACCCGCCGGTGTGTACCGGGTTGGCATCACCGATGATCTCCCGGTCTTCCACGCCAATGATATGGTCACCGTCAAGGTCCTTCAGTTTCATAGAGCCAGGGCGGACATTGCCTACTACACCTGAAGCGTCGGCAACACCTTCCTTGAGGTTCCAGCGATTGGCTGTTTCATTGTAGCCGGTGAAATCGTCCACCTCGTAACGGCCGTCGGAGCGATAGCCAAACATCTGACCCACGGCACCTCCCTTGGCGATCCAGTAGTCATATCCAATCTCGGAGGAGGCCCAGTAGGTCTCGTAGCCAAAGTCGTTCATGATACCCAGGCTCTGGATCTCAGTCTTGTTGAAACCGATGTTGCCGCTGAAGCTGAGGGTGAAGTTCTTCCGGTTCACGGCATACCAGTTGAGGGTGGTTTCGATTCCCTGATTCTGGTTCTCACCCATGTTGCGGTACTGTGTGTCGTAACCGGTACCGGCTACTGGGAACTCGATCAGCAGGTCGCTGGTGGTGTTGCGGTAGGCTTCCAACGTGCCGCTCAGGCGGCCACCCAGCAGGGTGAAGTCGAGTCCCACGTTACGGGTGATGGTGGTCTCCCATTTCAGGTCGGGGTTGGCCATCACCTTGGAGGGTGCCCAGTAGCTCGAGAAGCCGTTGATCCAGGAGGTAGCCTTCGATTCAAACATTTGTACCAGCTGTCCGGAAGGGATATTGTTGTTGCCGGCGGTACCAAAGCTGACACGCAGCTTCAGGTCTTCGAGCCAGCCTTTGCTTCCCTCCATGAAAGGTTCTGAGGAGATACGCCAGGCCGCGGCGGCAGAGGGAAAGTAACCCCACCGGTTCTCTTTGCTGAACTTGGAGGAGGCATCGGCACGGAATGTGGCACTCAGCAGGTATTTGCTCTGGTAGTCATAGTTGAGGCGGCCGAAGTAGGAGAGCAGCTTGTCATCTTCGTTGTAGTAGTTGTCGATGGTGTAGGGTACACCCTGTGTGGAGAGCCTCCAGGCATCCTTGGCGGTAAAGGTTTTTGGAAAACCGTGTACCTCATCGGTCAGAGTGGTGCCTTTGCGGATGATATACTCATGACCGGCCATCATGTTCAGGTTGTGCTCTTCGCCCAGGTACTTCTTGAAATCGTAATTGATCGTATTCGTATTTCTTAACGCCTGCCGTTCCCTATTTACCAGGCGGATGGCCGGCTTGCCCTGGTTGTCGACCGAGGGATAGTTCTTGATATAGTAGGTGGTCAGGCCCCAGTAGCGCTGGTCGCCATCGTCCTGGTGGTCCATGCCCACTTCGGAACGGAGTCTCAGGTTGTCGATCACCTCCCAAGTGACACTGCCTGCCAGATTGAGTCTTTTCTGCGTTTTCTCTCGGGCATTGTCGCTGATGGAGATCAGCGGATTGTAGAGGTTGCCCAGATCATCGTCCGCACTCCCTGCCGAGGCATCCAGGTTCTTCAGCGGGATGGGTGTATAGATGACGGAGTATTTTAACCTTTTATCCGTATCGAGCGTACTGGTTGCATCGTTGGCACCGCCCCCGTTGATCTTTGTATCGGTGTAGCGCACCGAGAAGTCGAGTGCGATGCGGTCTGTGGGCTTGTTGTTCAGTTTCAGGCTCATGCTGTTTCGCCTGTAGTCGGATTCCTCCATGATTGCCTTGTCGGAGAGATGGGAGAAGTTGAAGGCGTAGGTCATCTTATCGCTGCCCCCGTTCAGGCTCAGACTGTGGTTCATTGAGTTGCCGGTACGACCGAAGGTAAGATCCTGCCAGTCGTTGTAGGGCACGTTGCGGTAGAGATCCAGATCCTGGTAGTTTCCGAAGAAGGAGTTGTAGTTCTCTATTGCGTCGGAACCTTTGAGCGCTGCCAGCTCATATTGCCAGGTAGCATAGTCGTAGGGGGAGAGGACATCCAGTGTTTTGGCAATCTTCTTCACCCCGAAATAGGCATTGTAGCTGAGCCGGAGCTTCCCGGCCTGCCCCGACTTGGTGGTTACAATTACCACACCATTGGCACCACGTGATCCGTAAATAGCGGTAGAGGAGGCATCTTTCAGTACGTCGATGGACTCAATGTCAGTGGGAGGAATGTCGGAGATGGTGCTCACAGGGAAACCATCCACAATAAACAGGGGATCGTTGCTCTGTGTGATGGAACCGCCTCCGCGTACCCTGATCCGCATCTCCGCATCTGGTGAGCCTTCTGTGGTGAGTACCTGTACCCCTGCCATCTTTCCGGTGATTGCCTCAATGGCTGAGGCGACGGGAACAGCAGCAATGGTTTCCGCATTCACCGAAGAAACCGATCCGGTGAGGTCTCTTCTGCGTTGTGTGCCGTAACCCACTACCACTACTTCATCCAGGCTCGATACATCTTCTTCCATGATAATATTGACCACACTGCCGGTAATGCTTACCTCCGTCTCTTTCATGCCGATATAAGAGATATGGAGTGTCGTTGCCGAGGCTGGTACGGAAAGGGTATAATTTCCGTTGATATCTGTAGCAGCACCGATGGTAGTACCTTTCACCATCACATTGGCACCAATAATCGGCTCCCCAAAGGTATCCCTCACTGTTCCGCTGATTGTTCTTTCCTGAGCCACTATGGACAAAGAAAAAAACAGGAAAAGCAGCAGACCGATGGATACTTTCTTTTTCATTTTAGATTCATTCATTTTATTCATGTTATTTAAGTTAAGAAATTTTGTGGTGAAGATTAAACAAATACTTCGCAACCCCAATTGCAATATTAAAACATATTGCTGAGAACAAAGGTGATAAATTGGTTTTTAAAGGGTGTTATATTGTTTTATCTGAGAAAAAGTGATTTGAAAAGCATAAAAAAAAGTATATTTGCGACGAATGGATCCGTGAAGCAGAAAGCTGTTTTCAACCCATAATAACGGCTTCATGCTTATGCTTGTTACGAAGAACTGTCATTATTTGTTGAAAAATCTGTTTTGTCATTGAAAACAAAAATAAAAATATTGGTTCTGATTCATTTTACACTTTGCTTTAGTGTGAATTCGCTCATGTCACAACCCGAAGCTTACTTCAAGCATTATGGATTTGAGGATGGCCTTCCGCAGCATACCATTACAGATATTCTTCAGGATGAAAAAGGTTTTATGTGGTTTAGCACGTGGGACGGATTGAGTAAATTCGACGGTTACACATTCACGACCTATCATCTGCCATCGGGAAATATCACAGCATCAAAAAGTAGCAGAATAGATAATCTGTATGAGGACAAATATAACAATATTTGGGCTCTTTCCTACGATAATCAGGCTTTTCGATTTAATGTGGAGACAGCCTCTTTTTTAGGGACAAACGCAATAGAAGCGTGTAAAGGTAGTACATTTGCTGCCAATCAGATTGTTCCTCTGGAGAGCGGTAAGGTATGGCTTTTATCGGAGAAAGATGGATGTATCGTAATTATTGACTCTCTTTTCAACGCAGAAATATACAATACCGGAAATCAAAATTTAACGGATAATTATGTCCATGCTATTCACGAAGACAGAGAACGGAATTCCTGGATACTGACCAACCGGGGATTGACCATGGTTCCGGCAGACGGGTCCGAACCTGTTTTTTACTTTCATCCTTTATCCACGGGCAGGTTTAAAGAGAATGCTTTTACACAACTCTTTACAGGTATTACCTCGGATATCAAATCAATACGTGAAATTTCTTCCGAAAAAATACTTATTCTTTCCAGCCATAGCGGATTTGTTATTTTCAATACCTACGATGGCAGAATGGAGTACTATAATAGCGCCACTATGCCAGAGATTAAGTCGGATAGATTTATTACAAGTTATATTGACCATTTAAAGAATGTATGGCTGGAAACAGATCAACTGGGAGTATCAAAATTTAATCCTTATACCGGTAAATATATTCATTTTACACCCTTTATAGAAAGTACTGAGTCAAATGTTTTTCTCCCCAATTTCTTTATTTTTGAAGATAAGGAAGATCGGCTGTGGGTACACCCCAGAGGTGGGGGCTTTTCCCTCTACGATAAAACGAATGACCGACTTATTCCCTTTTATAATGACCCTTCTTCATCTTCATGGATGTTTTCCAACATGAT
>JBDKRY010000181.1:0-6260 GCA_039683155.1 Proteiniphilum sp. | reverse complement strand
TTGTTTGAATACCACCGGTAGCTTGCGTGAATCCGTCTTCTATTTTTCGGATGAGTGCCCGTGTGGTTTTATGGGAAATATCCAGCCGGATATTCAGGTCGTTACTGAAAGCCGGTTGGGGGACGCTTCGCTCTGTTTCCTGCTCTTTGTGAGAGGAGGGACGCCTCCGCTTTGCCTGTATCTTGTCGGAACCGATGCCGATGATACGGTCAAAATCGGTTATGCGATAACCCAATCCGACAACCACATCGTTATCGTGCGTCTCCACAATCTGATAGGATGAGACATTCAGATTCAGTGTCCGTGTCCGGTTAATGCGAAAGCCAAGATTCATCTCATTGTTTAGCGTACCTCTCATTTCGATGAGAGGATTGAAACTTTCCACGATACTTGCTGCTGATATATCGAAGGGGGATGACGGCAGCGGTCCCCCGGAAACTGCATCGCGTATGTAACCCAGTTCACTGCCGTCACTGACGGGCACCCAGCTCAGAAAAGAAGCGAATGACCCAATCCTGTATTGTGAAAGATATTGATGGGCGATGGTGAGTGACTTGAACTGCGATTGCAGGGCGGGGAACAATGTCATCATGTTGTACGAAATATTCCAGTTAGGCAGCATGGCAGCGATATCAGGGAAGGCGCTAAGGCTGATCTTCCCCGGATCCTTGCCGGTATATGCCGCCAGAAAGGAGGGGATGAGCACATCGGCTGAGTTTCGTTGTACATCGCCTACAGCGCTGTTGAACGGCTGTCCGCTGACACTGCTTCCCGCAAGAAATCCCTGGGAAGGGTAGGAAGTTGCTGCATACCGTTCGCGCGTGCGCGCAGCCACCACCTCTCTGTATGACAGGAAATGATCAAAGGCCGGTGAATGGTAATTATTGCTTGCTGTGGCATGTTCAAATGCCGATGAAAGGGAGAGTGTGCTCATGGCAAAGCTTCCACCGCGTGTCCCGGGCATTCCTGCAAACATATATTGTATTTCGGTTCGTTGGTTGTCTTCGTACAATGCGTGCAAATCTATTCTGAGCCCCGGCAATGGCTCAATGGAGGCATCCAGTTTGATGTTTTGCGTCCTGTTGAAGATGGCCGGCCTGAGGTTATGCTCGCTGATCACCAGTAGGTTGTGTTCCAGTGCTTTCCTGACAAATTTTTCTCCTCCTTCTACACCAAAGGCAAAACCTAAACCGGGGAGCAGGCCCGAGGTACTCCTTTGCTGTCCGAAGAAATCACCAATCTCCGGATCGAAACCGGGCAGATCGGTCCGTGTCTTATAGCCGACATTCAGGTTGATCTGACGCACCATCATCAGGGCACGGGCCAGATGTTGTGCGGCATTGCGGATGGCGTCGTCCTTGTTTACCTGTTGCAGGAACGGTATCTTGTTGTACAACGAAATCAGATTAAACCGGCTGTAGAAGGTGAAGGAGAGGTCGTTCTGTAGGAAGTTGCCCATGTTTTCCCCCTCAATCTCGGCACCGCGTTCCCACCGGTACCCTGCATTGTAAGCCGCGCTGGAGCTGATCCAGTCCATACCCGGAATATGAGCGAGGGGAAGGGTGTAGGTGATGTCGGCCGTCTGTGCGTAGTTGAGCGGTTTTCCCAGATCGCGAATGCTTTGCACGACCGAATCTTTCCATATCTCATAATCACTTCGGTTGATCTCTTTGTTGACCTGCAGGTAAGGTTCCTCAATCTCTGCGACGGTACCGGAGTGAAACGAGGTATGCAGGTTTTTGGTCAGATCCCAGGTAAATGAAAAATCCCTGTTCCAGTAGAAATCGCTGCTAAACGAGAGATATTTCCGTTGTGATTGTGTGAATCCCTCCGTCACTGCAGACAAGTCGCGCAATTGCGTTTCCTGATAATGTCGCAGGATGCTGCTGCTTATCCGGATGTTGCTGGGCAGGTAATTGAAATTGATCGATTGGATCAGTTTAGACCACCCCGGGGAGCTTTCCGTTGCTTTAAACGGTTCCCATGGTTTTACGAAAGGGGTGTATGTATAGTGTGCCTGCAACCGGAAATCCCGCACCGATGCATATTCCGTGTCCGGACTCCGGTGTTTCTCTTCGTTTCTCGAATAGCCGAAGCTGAAGTTTGCCGGATCATACGGCATGGGATTTTTACTTTTGAGGTCGATCTTCACATTGTTGAGACTGAGACTACGGATGCTCCTGTCGGTGAGTGCCACATTTTTTATAGAGTCGCGGATGGTCTGATTGCCGGCCTGCTTCATTGATTCCTTCAGCAGGATATCCTGGTTGAAAGGATCGTAGAACGGGGCCGATGTTTCATTGGACCAGGCATAATAGAACGGGGCTGAAATCTTCGCTTTCTTTGGGAGGAAGCGTCCCAGTTCCAAGTTCATGGTGACATGCAGTGACGTATAATCATCGTTGCGGCGTTGCAGCAGACCTTGATCGAGTGCTCCGTAGCCGGCGGTTTCTTTTCGTCCGGAAAAGTTAATCATCCCCAGGTCAGAAAGGGCCAGATTCATATTGCCCTGTGCCGCCCAACCCCCCTTTTCGTCGAACTCACTCAGACGCATTTCGTTTACCCATATCTCTGCCGACCTTTTTTCCCGGGTGTTGTTCCGGATGCCGATCATCATCACTTTCACCTCTGCCAGCGAAGGGTTGCCTACGATGGTGATCCTGTTATCCGTTTTTTCTGGATCGGACTGCGTATAGGGTGTGAAATAATCGACCCCTTTCCCGCGTTGTTTATCGGCATTGCGGTCGAGTTTCAGGTCTGTAAACAGCTCCAGCGGGAAGTCGAACATATTCTCCTGCGGCCATACAGCCTGTTGCCCTGAAAGCGTATGGGCACTGTATTGCCCCTCGGGTGTGAGGCGAAGCGGGATTTCATACTCGTAGAAATTGTTTCTGTAGTCCGACCCGATGCGCAGGAAGATGGACAGATCTCCTTCCTGCAGCACATCCGGATCATCCTGTAGCTGTTCTGCATGGACGAACATCTGCATGCGTTTGTAGCGACGCAGGTCGTACATGCTGTTTTTGAACACCGCCCGGGAGTCACCCGGGTCAAGATGCAGCACTTTTAGTGAGAGCGACTGTTCGTTTTCCTGCCGCAACTGAGGCTGTCCCGGGTCGAGCATGCGCGTCACGCCGGGGGGCAGCAGATAATTTACCGGTGTTCTGCTTCCGTTCTCTTCAATATTTACGGCAGAGATCTCCAGGCTGCCCTGGCCGGATAAGGCTCCTCCGGTGATAACATCGTTACGATAGTTTCGCCATTCGCTGCGTACCAGATCCAGGGTGGCAAAACGGAGAAACACCGGCTCTTCGAAGCCGGTAAGAAACATCCGCATGAAGCGGATGTTGTTAAAACCCTGTATATTGCCGGTCTTCGTCTGATATTCACGGATCGGTATTTTGAACTGATACCAGGTCACCCTTCCGTCGTTTCCGTTACGCAGCTTCAGGCTCACTTCCCTTTTATCCACAATGAAATTGGAACCTGTCTCCATTGTTCCGGGACGAAGGGACACTTTGTATTGGAAATAAGATTCATTTTCATTCAGTGTATGGTCGTTGTCGATATCTTCCACATCGGGCGTGGTGCGTGAGGCACTGTGATAAGGATCATTGTTTTCCGGTGCCATCGAGTTACCTTCGGTTCCGTTATAATACTTGTAGCGGTCAAGGATACTCAGTTGTTGCCGGTCCTGTTCCTGTCCGCGGTAATGGCGGAAGCTGTCGCCCGCCGGATCGTTGAGCGGTGAATGGCCATCGGCCTCCATTCGTGAAAGCGTTTCTCCCGATAGGCGGGGTTTCAGCTCATTAAGATAGGCCGAATAGGTGGGAAATATTTTTTCTTCTTCGCTGCTCAGCCCGTTTAGTCCCACATCCTGTATCCGGCGTGATTCCATCCCCCGGGAGTTATCGAACCCGTACACGGTGGACTGCCGTTTGGGATATTTTCCCCATACCGACAGCCCCACGGCGGTAGTGTCGCCATCGACGGGTAATCCGTTTTCGAATAATTTCTTCCCGTCTTTCAGGATATCTTCCGATATTTCACCGAGGTTAAAATAGAGATCGCCTCCCCGCGAGGTGCCCGACGTGTCGTTCACGAACGGATCCATCAGCCAGAATTCAATATATTCAATGTTGGCCGCTTCAAAATCGCGGGTGTCCATGCGACGGGTGATGCCGCCCCAGCGCTGGTGGGGATTGCGCAACCTTCCATCGCTGTCAACGTCGGTATCCAGATTATAGGGACCGCGTTCGTCGGGGTAATAGGAGATATTCAGTACGGGCAGGGTTGCCGGTTGTGCATACAGCGCATCGCGGTTGGGAAAAATCTCCCTTTCATAGACTTCTCTCACCCTGTGATCGGAAAGCTGATCGGGATCGTTTTTAATGTGTGCAGGTGTGAGATTGGAGTTCCTCCGGGTAAAGATGCCGTCGATATAGAACCAAGCCAGTTGCGCACGGTTTTTTCCGTAATCTATGTGGTTCGACAACGATCCTTCGGGAAAGAGACCCGTAGGTGAGTTATTGGAGGGTGTGGCAGCGAGCGACCAGGCATAGGGTGTCCGCAGATCGATGACCGATGTGGAAGATTCAAAATCATCGAGATAGGAATAGCCGCCGGTATATTTGTTTTTGTAGTGTCCCGGGATCATTTGGGCAAATTCAAGGTTTGCTGTCAGTTGAGAAGGTACGGTAGCTTCCACGAAAGGGAGCTTGTCGATGAGGTTAGTGAGTGCGTACGACTGTTTCGTGTAGTTCATATGGGTACCCCACAGCGTGTTTTTGGCCGATTCGTCGCCAAAAGCCGATTTCATGGTGAGCGGTTTTTCATAATAGTGCATAAGGGTGGTGCCCAGCGAGAAGTTTTTTGAAAAGTCATAGCGCAGGTCCAACCCCATGAGGGTTTTTCGCTGCATCTGTGACGTCTGCTGACTTTCGAGCGTGACGCTCACGGGCGTTCCCGCATCCAGAATGGTTTGGTTGATGATGTTCACCGTGCCGGAAACATAGTCTACCGTATAATCGACCCCTTCCGTGAGTGCAATGCCGGCAGCAGTCACCCGTACCGATCCCCGTGCTACGTTCATTGCGTTAAGATTGATTTCAGAGCCCGATGAGCCTCTGTATTCACCGCTGATACGAAATTTATTTTTCTCCGGGATTTGTCGGGCCACGGTAAGTGTGGAGTCATACAGTTCCTGAAAGACGTATTTACCGGCGAGGAGATCGTTGCCGATTTTTTTTCGCAAGTGTGTACCGAACGGTTCGGTCACCGGAAAGAGGAGAAGTCCGTTTTGTGCATCGACGGTGTACCCTTCAAGGAAGTCGAAGAGGCCGTCGGGGGAAGGATCATTTCTGGCGTTCAGCCTGTCGAGTTGTAACACCTGTAAAAGCAGTTCATCCTGAATGTCGCTTTCGGGAATATAATTCAGATAGACTCCGGTGGTGTCACTTTGCCAGGTGATCTTCAGCCGGAAATTATCTTGCTGTATGTTGTATGCGCCATGACCGAGAGAATAGATGTTTTTCATCATCAGATCCCAGGTATAGGCTCGGGGTGACAGCGACACCGGCTTGAGCAGCTTCAGAAAAAGAGCACCGGCCTGACTGTTGTTGTTGTTGCCTCCGGTGTCACCCCGCACATCTGCGGAAAATTCGCCTACCTGATATACCTCTCCCCGGTAGGTGAACTCATACGCCACCGCCAGCACTTCATCTGCTTGCAGCGGCATGCTCAGAGAGAGGTACCCCAGTTGCGGCTGGAAGGTATATTCCGAGGCGCTGAGGAGACGTGCACTTTCCAGCTTTTCGTAGTCCGCTCCTGCGATGACGCTGCCGGGAAAAATATGCGCTGTCTCACGGGTCTCCCTTGCCCCTGCCCAGATGCCGGTGAGTTGCTCATACAACGTATTGGCGCTATTATGCGGCACCTCTGCCGCGCCTTGCGGCACCCACCCGGGGTTGTGAATATGGTCCCGCTCCCCGAGGTCGGCAAAAGCAACAATGTTTCTTGCTTGGTTGTAGTCGCCCCGCTTGTTAGTCACCCATACTTCCATTTTGGTGATGGAGACGGGCGACTGGATATAGGGCAGCTTGCTCAAAGCTTCATCATACATGTCACGAAACCAGTAACCCAAAAAGAAATGCCGGTTTTCATCATATTGGTCGGCGGAGAACTCAAAGGGCGTTGTTTGCTCCTCTCCCCGGGTGTTTATTGTCTGTGATTCCGATTGTTGCTGTGAAAAGAGGGTATTT
>JBDKRY010000180.1:0-4807 GCA_039683155.1 Proteiniphilum sp. | reverse complement strand
TGTTATGCTCCATGTTGCCGGTGACTGCGTTGAAGACAGATGCTTTGGGATTTTGCATTTCACGTTGGAAAATATTTTCCGTCTCTCCTTCTTTGAAATTCATCGGTACCCGGGTGAATTCCCCTTTTACGGCCTGACCGGGCAGGGACGCAAGATATTGTTCCACCACAGGACGTACTTTTTCTTCATCGATATTGCCGACAAAAGTAAATACAAAGCTGCCGGGATTACTAAATTGCTGTTTGTACATTTCCATAATCCGGTCGTAATTGAGTTGCTTTAAATCAGCGGCCCTGGTCCTTGCGGTCAGCGGATTATCGCCATACAGGGCAGCCGTGATGGAATCACTGAAGGCCACCATCGGTTCTGCTTCCTGGTTCCTGAGCTGCGTCTCCGTGCGTTGCACGAACGATTGAAACGCATCGTTGTCTTTCCGGGGGGCAGTGAAGTAGAGATAGACCAATTGAAGCATGGTTTCGAAATCCTTGATCGAAGAGGAGCCGTTGAAGTCCTGCGTAGTGAGGCTGATGTCCGGGCTGGCCGATGCTGTTTTTCCGGCAAGCACCTTGGGCAGGTCGGTAGCGCTGAAATTCCCTACACCTCCCACTCGCATCACGGCATTCATCATCTTGCTGTTGACCGGATCCTGCAATGCATATGGCGAATATCCGCCTGCACTGGTTCCCGTCATTCTGATCTCATCATCTTTGAAATCGGTATTCTTCAGGATTACTTTCATGCCGTTCTGTAATGTCCAGACGGTAGCATCCATTGCCAAATCTTTCTCCTCTTTCGTGATCTTACCCGGTGCGGGCGGGGACACCACGAGCGGCTCATCGATCACCTGTTCGGCATAGGGTTCAATGGTTTCGGCCTTTACTGTACGTAACACAGTCAGCAGCTCTTCTTCTGCAGGATAGACCAGACCTTCTTTTTGGGGACCGGTGACCGAGATCACGATGTTCTCATCGCCGATGAGCTGTTTCATGGTCTGGTTGATCGCCTCTACCGGAATGTTGGGTGCGACTGCCTGCATAAACTGATACTCAAACTCGATGCCGGGGAACGGCTCCCCGTCGGTGAAGGCACGCACATATTCCTGTGAATAGGCGGAGTTCCGTTGCTTATCCCGATTGTTGTAGGCATCCTCATAACCTTTCAGGATATTTGTACGGGCTACTTCGTATTCCGAGGCAGTAAAACCGTACTGTTTCACCCGCTCTGTTTCACGGACCATGGCTGCCAGGGCATCCTTGATCTTATCTTCCGCACTTCCTGCGACCACGGTCCATGCATCTTTTGTCTTGGCTACGAAGTAGTCGTCATCATAAGCGTAAGCAGTGGTAAACGGAGCATCCGGCTTTTGGATCATTTCAGCAAAACGCTGATTCATCATGGAGGCGGCCGCATTCAGAATATATTGCGTCAGGTAACCGGCCTGTGTATTTTTCAGTTCCTCCGGCATCGGATCATGTTTGTTAAACATCATGATGCTGGTATTCCGTGCTTCGGTATCCGTCGCAATGGCAACGATCGGCTCTTTGTTGTCGGGAACGGGGAAGTATTCCCGTGTGGCCCTTTCTGCATCGAGAGCGATGGGAGAAAACAACGCTTTTATCTTTTGTTCCATCTCGTCCACATTCACATTGCCTACCACAATGATACCCTGCAGGTCGGGACGATACCATTTGTGGTAATAGGCCCTGATCTCTTCCGGTTTGAAGTTGTTGATGACGTTGATACTGCCGATGGGCATCCGTTTGGCATACTTGCTGTCGGGGTACATCTTGGGAAGCAGCTGATCCCAGAGTCGCTGTTGCGCTCCGCCACGTGTGCGCCACTCTTCGCGGATCACACCGCGTTCCTTTTCAATCTCCTCTTCTTCCAGAGCGATGGCATTGGACCAGTCATGCAGCACCAGCAGTGCTGAGTCCATCAGGTTCTGGTTGGTGGTGGGTATGTTGGTCATAAAATAGACCGTTTCGTCGAACGAGGTGTAGGCGTTGATGTTGGTACCGAATTTAATGCCATTGTCCTGCAGATAGTTGAGCATGCTCTTCCCCGGGAAATTTTTGGTGCCGTTAAAAGCCATATGTTCCAGGAAGTGAGCCAGGCCTGCCTGGTTGTCTTCCTCCTGCATTGAGCCTACTTTCTGTGCGATGTAAAAATCGGCTCTGTTTTCGGGAAGTCCGTTGTTGCGGATGTAATAGGTCAACCCATTCTCCAGTTTACCGGTTCTTACGTTCGGATCGACCGGCAGGGGCGGATTCTGTTGTGCCATGGTAACAAAGCCTGTTATCAGAAGCAGGAGTGTGAAAATTTTTCTCATACAATTATTGATTTAACAATTTAACAATTTAACGATTTAACGATTTAACGATTTACTGATCGAATTATCACATTATCACATCATCGAATCATATTCTGTCCAGTACGATCTTAATCAGCTCTTCCGTGGAACCTTTGTAATCGGCATTCGATTTCAAAGCAACGCGGTTGGCAATAATGGCACATACTGTCATCGCTTTGTGCCCCATCAGTTTTCCCAACCCTGCGATGGCGGAGCTTTCCATCTCGTAGTTGGTGATGGCGTAATCTCCAAACCGGAACGACTCAATTTTCGCATTCAGGTCGGGGTCAGCCAGCGCCATCCGTACATGGCGGCCCTGCGGTCCGTAGAAACCGATGGCCGAGATGGTGACACCGCGAATCATATCATGACCGATCCTGTCGACAAGTTCCTCATCGGCACTGACCACATAAGGAGAGCAATGGAAGGGGGACCAGTTCACATGTTTCTGAAAAGCATCTTCAAAATCTTCCTCACGGATACTTGCTGAGTTGGCATAATAGTGGATCAGTCCGTCGAAACCGATCGATTTTTCTGAAACCACATAGGAACCTACCGGACAGTGGGGTTGTATACCTCCCGATGTACCCACACGGATCATGGTAAGCTGTGTGAAAGTATCCTTCACCATGCGCGTCCGGAAATCGATGTTGGCCAGTGCATCCAGTTCGGTAAGTACGATGTCGATGTTATCCGTACCGATGCCATGAGAGAGGGCTGTAATTCGTTTTCCCTTGTACATGCCGGTGACCGTGTGAAATTCTCGGCTTTGCACATCGCATTCAATCGTGTCAAAAAATGAAGCTGTCATCGTCACACGGTCGGGATCACCCATCATTACAATCTTGTCCGAGAGTTGTTCGGGTTTGAGATGGAGATGGAAAGCACTTCCATCGGAATTAATAATCAATTCCGACTCAGGTATAATTCTCATCATCAGTTCAATGTATAAAAGTCGTCTTAAATTATTTTTTATTTCCGCCGCCACCCTGTGGTTTGGCGATGGAATCCCGCATATCGGTATCTGCCTTGATATTTTCCATCCGGTAATAATCCATGATGCCCAGATTACCGTTACGGAACGCTTCCGCCATGGCAATGGGTACCTGCGCTTCGGCCTCAATTACTTTGGCGCGGGCTTCCTGTGCCTTGGCTTTCATCTCCTGCTCCAGGGCGATGGCCATGGCACGGCGGTCTTCGGCACGTGCCTGGGCTATGTTCTTGTCGGCCTGTGCCTGATCCATCTGCAGCACGGCGCCGATGTTCTTGCCTATATCGATGTCGGCGATATCAATGGAAAGGATCTCAAATGCTGTTCCGGCATCCAACCCTTTCTTCAGCACCAGCTTAGAGATGGAGTCGGGGTTCTCGAGTACCGACTTATGCGATACCGCCGAGCCGATGGATGATACAATCCCTTCACCCACACGGGCCAAAATTGTCTCTTCGCCGGCGCCACCCACCAGTTGTTTGATATTGGCACGCACTGTAACACGGGCTTTGGCAATAAGCTGGATACCGTCGATAGCTACTGCCGATACAGGAGGGGTATCAATCACTTTTGGATTGACGGACATACGGACTGCCTCCAGTACATCGCGGCCTGCCAGGTCAATGGCGGTGGCCATCTGAAAAGAGAGGTCGATATTTGCTTTCGATGCCGACACAAGGGCGTGTACTACTTTCTCTACATGTCCCCCTGCAAGATAATGAGCCTCCAGGTTATCGCGAGAAACCTCCTTCAACCCGGCCTTATGTGCTTCAATCATTGCATAGACGATGGTGTGCGGCGGCACACGGCGTAAACGCATCAGGAAAAGCTGCACCAGAGAAATGCGTACCCCGGCGGATAACGCGTTAATCCACAGGAAAAAGGGTACATAATGAAAGAAAATCAATAAGAAAATGAGAATTACCGCAACGGTAACAATCAACGGAAATGAAAAATCCATAATGTTTTGTTTTTGGTGTTATAAAAATGCTAATAGTTTATTGTCTCTTTGCCAGGCTGCAAGTTAACAGGGCCCTGCCTCGTAGCTTTTTCAGGGGCAGCGGGATGCACCCCGCTTTCTTTCCTCTTTACCAGTACATTGTATGTCTCTATCTTCACGATCTCGATTTCACTGTCTTCTTCAATAAACTCGCCATCCACCGATTTCCCCTCAGCCACGGTATCATTGACCATCACTCTTCCGATGGGATTCAAACGGGAAACAGCGATGCCGGTATCCCCGACTGCCATTTTCTGCAGGTTGGTGTTGTCTACGGTGCTTTCAATGTTGGTTTCGAGTGATATCTTTCGCAGCGACTTTGATCGCAGCATCCAGACAAACGTACCGCCAAGGGCTGCTACAGACGCTGCAAGGGTGACATTTCCCGCGGTACTTCCCAGAAAAAGGTACGCATATGCGATGCCGCCAATCAGAAAAACTGCCCCGGCAATGCCTGCGATGCTGA
>JBDKRY010000179.1:0-10549 GCA_039683155.1 Proteiniphilum sp. | reverse complement strand
ACCGCAACAGACCGGCTCTGGCTGAATCAACCTTTGCCATATTAATTGTCCCCAATGAATTAGCATTAAACAGGGCCTCATATCTGGTCAGCCAATACTCATTTGCGTCCTGAACATCAATCTTATGCGGGAGGGTAGCAATCCCGTAATCAGCATCTATCTCAATCTTGCCCAGTCCCGCTTTACCAGACTTAGTTGTAATAATAACAACCCCGTTAGCTCCTCTTGAACCATAAATTGCAGTTGCTGAAGCATCTTTGAGTACCTCCATGGATTCGATATCGGAAGAATTGATCGAAGAAAGCGGACTAATCTGACTACTGGCTTCTTGTTCATCAACTATTCCCGATAATCGCGTATTATCCATCGGTACACCATCTATAATATACAACGGTTCACTCCCCCTCATCGAGTTTATGCCTCTGATCTTAATAGACGCCCCGCTACCAGGTACGCCTGAACCCTGTGTTACTACAACTCCTGACACTTTACCCGCAAGAGCCTGATCAAGCGATATGGTTCCCATTTTTATAATATCCTCTGATTTTACCGAAGCAACAGAACCTGTAAGATCACTTTTCCTCATAGTCCCGTAACCAACGGCAACCACTTCCTCCAAACCAATCGTTTCTTCTACCATTTTCATATCAATGATTGTTTTTCCGGAAACAGGTATTTCCTGTGTCCTCATCCCAACAAACGAAAAGACCAGTGTAGCGTCAAAAGGAACGTTGGGCAGGCTGTAGTTACCCTGTGCGTCAGTAATTGTTCCTTGGGTAGTACCCTTTACAACAACGGTAACCCCAGGAAGCGGTGCGCCGAATGAGTCGGTGACCTTTCCTTTCAAATTCGTAGGTTGCTGTACGAAACCTGTATTAACATCATAAGATTGTTCCTTCGATACGATCATTGCATCTCTCACTGTTCCTTTCACAGTAATGTTTTGAGCAAACATTCCTAAGGATACTATCCACATGCAGGTGAACAGTAGCGCTTTCCATTTCAATAAATTTTGTTTTTTCATTCTTTCATCGGTTTAATTAGATAATTAATCAGTCGGCATTAGAACTCACTACCATCTTCAGTAAGAACTTTTATTCTCTAACACCTCGGTTGGTACTCACTTATTTTTTCATTCGTATTTCTCTGTACTTCTTCTAAATGCCTGTGTTCCGTACCATGCCACCACCACAAAACAGATAAACGGTAGGATGAAGGAGGCATTGACAGCCGGAAACGAGTTTCCGATACTGCCCAGATCGATGATCGAGGCTTGCAGCGGTGGCAGTATTGATCCTCCCAAAATAGCCATGATCAATCCTGCTGCACCAAACTTGGCATCGTCCCCCATGCCTTTCAGTGCAATTCCGTATATCGTGGGGAACATCAGCGACATACATGCCGATACTGCCACAAGGGAATATAATCCCCAGATGTTCTGGAAAAAGATCACACCCAGCGTAAAGATTGCAGCTGCGATGGCAAGTATCCGTAACAGCTTACCCGGATTGAAGAATTTCAACAGATATGTGCATACAAAGCGGCTTACACAAAAGATGATCATGGCCAGGATATTGTATTTCTGCGAAAGTACTTCTGCCGCTTGTTCTTCCATTCCCTGTGCCATAAATATTCGTGTACCGTACTGAATGATAAAGGTCCAGCACATGATTTGTGCCCCCACATAAAAAAACTGCGCAAATACTCCCTGCCGGTAGTTAGGTATGGAGAAGATCCGTTTCAGGGTAGGGAAGAAGTTGATTTTCTTGTTCTTATCTCCGTTTACCGGCATACGCGCAATCCAGATAATCAGAAACATGACTAAAACCACGACGCCAATAAACAGGTAGGGCGCAATCAGAATCGACAGATCGGCCTGCTTTAATAGCTCAAATTCCGCATCTGGAAGTGCAGCCCGTTCTGCTGTGCTCATAGGATCCAACTTTGACTGAATAAAGTTCATGGCCACGTACATACCCGCCAAAGACCCGATCGGGTTGAATGATTGTGCCAGATTGAGCCTTCGGGTGGCCGATTCTTCCGGTCCCATCGTGAGAACGTAGGGGTTGGCACTTGTTTCCAGAAAAGATAATCCGCAGGTAAGGATAAAGTAAGCAATCAGAAACGGGTAGAAACTTCCGGATTCTTTCGCCGGGAAAAAGAGAAACGCTCCCACAGCATAGAGCAGTAACCCGAGCATGATTCCTTTCTTGTAGGAGAATTTTCGGATAAATATGGCTGCCGGAAATGCCATGGCAAAATATCCACCATAAAAAGCCAATTGTACCAGGGCTCCCTCCGTAACACTCATTCGAAAGATCTTGGAGAATGCTTTCACCATGGGATTGGTGATATCGTTGGCAAAACCCCACAGTGAAAAACATGCGGTGATCAGAATGAACGGTACGAGATAGTTTACACCGTTGTCTTTGAGTAATGATGGTTTGTATGCGCTCATAATTTACTTGTAGATGGGTCCAAAGTTATTGCAGGCCCTGAAATCAGCTCCTTCTTGGTCCATGCCGAAGGCGTTCCATGCCGAAGGACGGAAGATTTCTTCATCATCCACATTGTGCATACATACGGGAATACGCAGTATGGCTGCCAGTGTAATCAGATCCTGGCCGATGTGCCCGTAGCTGATGGCGCCGTGATTGGCTCCCCAGTTATTCATTACCGAGTAGACATCCCTGAAGGGCCCTTTGCCGGTTAAACGGGGTGCAAACCAGGTAGTTGGCCAGGTCTTGTCGGTCCGCTGATTGATGATGTTGTGTATCTCAGGGTCAATTTCCACGGTCCACCCCTCGGCGATCTGGAGCACCGGACCCAGGCCGTCCACCAGATTCAACCTGCACATGGTCACAGGCATTCCTCCTTCAGAAAGGAACGTAGACGAGTAACCGCCGCCGCGGAAATAATCCCTGTTGGCAGGTGACCATGTGGTAGCCCTGAGACACGCCTCTACATCTTCTTGCGTGATGTTCCAGGGTTCCTTCATGACCGGCATGCCGTTTAATTTCTGCTTACCGGTAGCATCCAGGGTCGTTGCTCCCGAGTTAAGCAGGTGAATGATGCCGTTTGCCGCTTGTCCGGTAAGCTCCCTTCCCGTGACACGCTTTACTGATTCCGGGCTCCAGTAGGTGCGTACGTCGGAGAAGAGCTGTGCTTTGTTGGAGAGCAGGTGCCCGAACAACATGGAGACTCCGTTCAGTGCATCGTTTTCTGTGGCCAGGACATAGGCTTCACGAATTCCGTTCCAGTCGAACGAGCTATTCAACAGCGTCTCGCTGAAATCGCCATTCGGTAAAAAATCGGTCCACTGGCGCTGACCCTGGAAACCTCCCAGGAGCGCATTGTGTCCGATGGCCTCTTCCTTGAACCCCATCTCTTTTAGTCTGGGATTTCCTTTCATCAGGTCACGGATGATGATGGTCATCTTGACCACAAACTCCCAATCCTGATCTTTGCCTGCCCGGTCTTTCTGTTTCTCCGGACGATTGTCGTCTGCTCCTTCATTTACCTTGCAATAGGTGGAAGTCCAGGACATCGCTTTTTTAAACTCTTCCTTGTCGTAGATACCCTCCTGTATCCTGCGGAGGATCTCGGTGGAATCGACCGATTCGTTGCGCATACCCAGATATTTCTGGAAGAAATCGGGATTCACAATGGACCCGGCAATGCCCATGGCTGTACTGCCTATGGATAGATAGGATTGTCCCCGCATCGTGGCCACGGCCTGTGCGGCACGGGCAAACCGAAGCAACTTCTCTGCCACGTCTTCGGGGATGCTGTTATCCGAAGCATCCTGTATTTCGTGCCCATAAATGCCAAAAGCTGGCAATCCTTTCTGCGAATGCGCTGCCAGGACGGCTGCCAGGTATACGGCACCGGGGCGTTCCGTTCCGTTGAAACCCCAGACAGCTTTCGGATAGTGGGGATTCATATCCATCGTCTCCGATCCGTAACACCAGCTCGATGTGACGGTGATGGTGGAACCGACTCCCTCGCGTTCAAATTTTGCGGCACAGGCGGCACTTTCCCCTACACGGCCGATGGTGCCGTCGGCGATAACGCACGCAACCGGACTGCCATCGCCGTTTTTTAAGTTGGACTCGATTAATCGGGCAACCGATTTGGCCAGATTCATTGTTTTCTCTTCCAGGCTTTCCCTGACGCCTCCCTGACGACCGTCAATGGTAGGACGAATACCGATTTTTGGATATTGATACATGTTTTTTTTTGTAATTTATTTTTTTAATGAAATGATAAGTCGGGTAAATTATTTTTTCCGGTATAACTGGTTTATAATTTGAATTATTGAGTCTCTTCCGATAAGTCTTTTATGCTCATAATGTACAAAAACGCACCCTGATTTTCAATATGTTGCAATTCATTAAAATCGGTTTTCGGGATTTTTGGAGCAGACTCCTTGTTAGAATTCTGAACTGTGCTGATTCCTAAACGAATATAAATAAATGTTTTATGTTTTTTTAAAATCCTTGATAAAATTGACCGAATCTGATTAAAATGAATCTCTTTTTTTGATAACTGTCGGCAGATAGGTTTGTACGGCCTGATTATGCAATACAAATTCAGCGGCAATCTTTCCCATTTCCTGCCAATCGATCCCGATGCTGGAAATGCCGTTTTCAATCACCTCGTAAAAAGGGTTTTCATTATAAGCCAGTAAACCGTAGTTTATTCCCGGTTTTAATCCCTCTGTACGCCCTTGTTTTACAATCTTCACCACGTCTTCCTGTTTAATAACCAGGTAAAAATGGTCTTTCTGGATCACGGCTCTCTCCGGAATTTCATCCAAGATGCCGAACTCAAAGTGATTGTCGAGGCAAAAATCGCTGAATGCTGTCTTGCTGCTCTTCGGATGCTTGTGGTATTTGTTGAGGACGAAAACCAGCTTTTTGTATTTATTCAGTTCACTTTTGATGGAAGCTAGTGCATCATACAATCCCTTGTCAAAATCCTGGCAGACATAGGAGTATCCGTCTTTATCAAATTTCCCGAAATCGAGCAACAGCAGTTTTTTTCTGTCGATTTTCGCTAATGCATCGGAGAACTTTTCATTGTCGTAATTCATCACCAGGTATTTGTTATACCTTCCGATAGATTCATTGACGATATTATGGAACAGATGCTCGTTGTACTGATGAAACCACAGATCTATCTTATAGGATTTGGGCAACCCGGATATGAGAGTCGTATGCAAGACCTCCTTAAAGGGAGAATATTCGTCGAGCAATAACAGGATATTCCTGGTATGAGAAGCCACATAATAGTTCTTTCCGTGAATGGCATCAATCACTCCGCGTGCACGCAAATCGGAAAGAGCCTTAAACACAGTATCTCTCGATACCGAAAATTGCCGGCTTAAATGGTTGATGGAGGGTATTTTTTCCCCAACTTTCCATTCATTTGCTGCAATGGCATCCTGAATGTGTTCAGCCAACTGCTGTACTTTTGTGCTCTTCCCGTCAAATTTGAAATCCATCATGTGCAAGTTTCACTGTTCAGATGCTGTGTTCTGTTCTGTACTGTTCTGTGCTGATTTTGACGACAAAGATATCCGGTTAATAGTAAATAAAAAATAAAATTGATATGTTTTACAGCATATATTTAAAACATGTACAGGAACATTTGCGGGATACCCTTGAAGATATACCGGGCAACGGTGAGGAATCGAATGTTTTAGCAGACAATGGGCTTGAGTTTACGAAGAGGCTTGTTACCGTTTTCACTGTACGTTAAAGCTCCAGCCCCATTCCTTTAGCTTTTTCTTCCTCCAACAGTTGCTTCAGGAATTTAACTGCCAGCGGGTTTTCATCAGCAACGTTTTCGTATTCACCCCGATCGACAACCATATTGTACAGCTGGTCTTTCACACTGTTTCCTAACTCAGTGTTGGTATGCGGAGCATAAGCATTCCCCGTGCCCGGTTCTATGTATTTCCAAACGCGGGTCAGCACGGTCAATGAACCGGCAGCCCCAATAATATAATCCCTTCCTTTAGGGTCATTGCCCAACCAGGCGGGAAGTTGTTTCTGACTATCGGACTGCCCGGCTTCGGAAAGGTCTGTTCCTGTAAGTTCAGCAAGAGTGCCCAACATATCTATCTGGGATACCAACGCATTGGAAACACCCGTACGAACGTTTCCTGTCCAATGAACAATAAAAGGTACGCGTGTTCCTGCTTCAAACGCACTGTATTTTCCACCCCGAAAAGGGCCCCACGGTTTATGATTGCTCAGTCTCTCAACGGCTTCATCTGCATAACCGTCATCTACAACAGGGCCGTTATCACTTGTAATAATAATGAGTGTATTGTCGTAAATCCCGGCTTCTTTCAAGGCACGGACCACTTCTCCCACCGACCAGTCGAACTGTACGATGGCATCACCGCGGTGTCCCATATCGGTTTTACCCCGGAAGCGTTCGTGCGGATAACGCGGTACATGGATATCGTTGGTACCGAAATAAAGGAAAAACGGTTTGTCTTTGTTTCGCTCGATAAACCGGACGGCGTGTACCGTAATGCTGTCGGCAATGTTTTCGTCTTGCCAGCGGGCCGATTTTCCACCTTTCATGAATCCAATACGCGAAATACCGTTTACTACCGCCATATCGTGTCCGTGGCTGGGTTTCAGTTTCGTCAGCAATTCGGGATTATCTTTGCCGGTGGGTTCACCCGGGAAGTTGCGGGTATAACTTACCTCGATAGGATCATTGGGTTCAAGTCCCACTGCCCGCTGATTTTCCATAAACACGCACGGGACACGGTCGCCCGTGGCTGCCATGATGTAGGAATAATCAAATCCGATTTCTGCCGGTCCTGGTGATACCCTTTCGTTCCAGTTTTGTTTTCCGCTTTCGGTACCCATCCCCAAATGCCATTTGCCCACAGCACCGGTAATGTATCCGGCTTCCTTCATCATTTTGGGCAACGTATACCGGCTGGGACGGATAATAAGTGCAGCATCTCCGGCGGCAACTCCCGTTCCTTTTCGCCGCCACGGATATTCACCTGTGAACAGTCCATACCGCGAAGGAGTGCTGGTTGCCGCGGCAGAATGGGCGTTACGAAACCGCACCCCATTGTGGGCAAGCTCATCAACATGAGGGGTTTGTACGCGTGTTGCCCCGTAGCACGAAAGATCACCGTAGCCGATATCGTCGGCGTAAATGAGGACGATGTTGGGCTTCTCCTGAGCAACTAATCCTGCAACGACGAATGAACAGGATAAATAAGTGGATATTTTTTTCATTTTATTATGTTTTAAAACAATTTCCAGTTCGGGTCATCCGTTCGGGAGCTTTTCATAATTTTTTTCAATTCTTCCGCTTTTTCAGGAAAAATCGAGATGATATTGTGATTTTCCGATGGGTCGGACGCTAAATTATATAATTCCCACGTTGGGCTTTGACGGATATTTTGATGCAACAGCTTCCAATCTCCTTGAATAACAGCTTGCTTTCCGTTCATTTCGAGAAATTCAAAATAGAAATAATCCGAAAAAGCGTTATTTTTAGGAATGTTTTGCCTGATGATCGAGGTATTCCTTCAGAAACTTGTCGTTTAACGCATCGCTGTCACCATACTGTTTCCGCAATTCTTCCAGCTTTTTGTGAAGCTTCTCCCGTACCTCAGTATAAGCCGGATCATGATAGATATTTTTCAACTCATGCGGGTCACTCTTCAGATCATACATTTCCCATTCATCGATGTCATAGTAGAAATGGATCAGTTTGTACCGATCGGTAGCGATGCCATAATGTCGTTTCACCATATGCACCGCCGGATATTCGTAGTACGTATAGTAGACCGCATCGCGCCATTTATTGGTTTTTCCCGCAACCAGTTTACGAAACGATTTTCCCTGCATCTCCTCTGGCGCTGAAATACCCGCATAATCAAGCAGGGTAGGGGCAAAGTCGAGATTCTGTACCAGTTTATCTATTACGGTACCTGCCTTTATCTCTTTGGGATATCGGATTAACAGGGGGGTACTGAAGGACTCTTCATACATGAACCGCTTGTCGAACCAGCCATGTTCGCCGAGATAAAAGCCCTGGTCGGATGTGTAGACAACGATGGTATTTTCCGCAAGTCCGGATTCTTCCAGATAGTCAAGCAGTTCACCCACGCCGTCATCTACCGATTTGATGGTACGCAGGTAATCTTTGAGGTAGCGGTTAAATTTCCATTTCGCTAACTCTTCTCCCTCCGGCATATTTGCAAGTAATGCCTGATTTTCGCTTTCATAGGCGGCCATCCAGTTGGCACGTTGTTCTTCGTTCATACGTTTTAAGTCGGGTACAAAATTGGTACTGTCACCGTTCGGATCAACAATCAGTTTGAGGTCGTGTCCCCACATCATATCGCGGTTTATCTCCATCTCCTGTTCTTTTGCTGCCCTTCCTCTACCAGCGTAATCGTCAAAAAAGGTCTCGGGTAAATCAAAAGTCTTGTCGTCGTACAGATTTACATATTCAGGAGCCGGCAGCCAGTTGCGGTGGGGCGCTTTTTGGTGATAAAGCACACAGAACGGTTTCTCCGGGTCGCGTTTGTTTTTGAGCCAGTCGAGCGTCTCTTCCGTAATTATTTCGGTACAATAACCCTCTTTTCTTACTCTTTTCCCATCCATCAGAAAATCGGGGTTGTAATATTGCCCTTGTCCCGGCAATACCATTGAAAAATCAAACCCCTGGGGGATGCCGTCGAGGTGGATTTTGCCGATCATGGCCGTTTGGTATCCGTTGGCCTGCATCAGTTTCGGAAAGTTTGGCTGATTCCAGTTGAACGGTTGTATATTATCCACTTTCCCATTCACGAAACTATGTTTTCCGGTAAGCAGGACAGCACGACTGGGAGCGCTTAATGAATTGGTAACGGTACAACGTGTAAACATAGCACCTTCTTCAGCCAGCCGGTCGATGTTCGGAGTCTGATTCAATCCGTGACCGTAAGCGCTGATGGCCTGATAGGCGTGATCATCGCTCATGATGAAGATGATGTTTGGTTGTTGCTCCCCTTTTTTTTCCTGGGTCTGTCAAGCTCCCGGCAGGGCTGTGGCGCTTATACCCAACAATGTGGCGGCAGTGAGTAAATTATATTTCATATTTCAAGATACATTTTATAAACTATCTCCGAAGTCTTCTTTGAACTTTGCAATCAGCTTCTGGGGCCAGTCGCTTACCGGTTCCAGGCCTCCCATGAAGAAGCGGAGCACCGGCGGCTCATACACAAAGCGGAGACCGCCAATCAGTTCCCGGTTTTCGTAAAGCCAGATCATGCGGTCCTCCACATATTTAATTTGCGAGAGGGTGAATACGCGGCGGGGTACTGCCAATCGTACCAATTCCATATCGGCATACGTCTCGTTGCCATACTCGTCCCGTTGATTCGAGATGGAACCGCGTTCCATGCCCCGAATTCCGGAAATCAGATAAAGAGCTGCTGCTAAGGCTCCGGCAGGGTATTCGTTCTGCGGAATATGGGCACATACCTGCATTGCATCGACGTGTGCACCCAGCACTCCGGCCGGTTTTACCATGGGTATGCCATGGGCATCGAGTGAATTTACCAGATAAGCGATGAAATTGGGACTCTGACTGATCATTGTTTCATCGAGTGTTTCATATAACCCTACCGCCATTGCTTCAATTTCACGTACCGAGATGCCGCCGTACGTGAGAAACCCTTCAAACAGAGGAACCAGCGCTTCGAGTTCACGGTATATTTCGAAATTATTCGTACAGATGCCGCCACCGCGCGAAGAGCTCAACTTGCGGGCAGAGAAGTAAACAATATCGGCCAGGCCGGTCATGGTTTGCATCACCTCGCCCATGCTGCTGTTTTCGAATTCTTCTTCACGCTGGATGACCAGATAAGCGTTTTCGCCCAGTAAGCTTGCATCGAGCACGAGCCGGAGGTTGTATTTATCGGCGATAGCCCTTACATCCCTCAGGTTTTGTATCGAAAACGGCTGACCTCCGATAAGGTTCGTAGAGGCTTCCATACGAATGAACGGAATATTTTTGGCTCCGTGTATCTTGATAATCTCCTCCAGTTTTTCAATGTTCATGTTTCCCTTGAAAGGGTGAGAGGAATTGATTACATAAGCTTCGTCGTACAGCAATTCTGCTATTTTCCCGCCATACTGGGTGATGTGTGCCATGGCGGTGGTAAAATGATAATTCATGGGTACGAGATTGCCTTTCCGCACATAGGCATTCGATAAGATATTCTCAGCAGCACGTCCCTGATGTACCGGCAGGAAATACTTTTTTCCCAGGACATCTTCCACGGCTTTCTGTAAGCGGAAAAAACTTTGCGACCCCGCATAGGCATCATCAGCCTGCATCATGGCGGCCATCTGATTGTCACTCATGGCATTGGTTCCGCTATCGGTAAGCATATCCAGAAAAACATCTTTCGTGCTCAGCCTGAAAGTGTTGAATCCGCCTTCCTGTAACGCCTCCAACCTTCTCTCGATAGGTACGAGGTATAGTTTTTGCACAACCCTTACTTTGTGCA
>JBDKRY010000178.1:0-3843 GCA_039683155.1 Proteiniphilum sp. | reverse complement strand
TCCCCCCATCCCGATAATGGGGATCCGCACGGCATGAAATACCTGCCATACCATGAGCACAGCAATGGGCTTGATACAAGGACCGGACAATCCGCCGGTGATGGTGGAGAGTTTTGGTTTTCTGCGCTCCACATCAATTGCCATCCCGAGGAAAGTATTTACGAGCGATACGGCATCGGCACCTTCCGCTTCTACGGCGCGGGCTATCTCGGCTATATCGGTCACGTTGGGTGACAGCTTCACAATCAATATTTTCGGGTAGACATCACGCACCGCCCTGGTCACCTGTGCTGCTGATTCGCAGGAAGTACCGAACGCCATACCGCCTTCCTTCACGTTGGGACAGGAAATATTCAACTCAATTGCCGGTAGCCTGTCAAGGTCTGCCAGCTTCTCCGCACATGCCACGTAATCTTCAATGGCAGATCCCGACACATTTACAATCATGTGGGTATCGTAATCCTTTATTTGCGGATAAAGGTGCTCCACAAAATAATCCACCCCTTTATTTTGGAGCCCCACCGTATTAAGCATCCCGGACGGAGTTTCAGCCATTCTCGGGTAATCATTACCCTGACGGGGCTCCAGGGTTGTTCCCTTTACAAAAACACCTCCCAGGCGCCCCAGATCGATAAAATCGGCGTACTCCGTACCGTAGCCGAATGTGCCGGAAGCGGTCATTACCGGGTTTCTCAATTGCAAATCTCCGATATGTACATTTAATCTGGCCATGTGCGTTTAATTATAGTTCACTATTTCTCCGCCAGGGCATAGCCCAAACAAGCGTCCTTGCTCATTTAACGGTAAGAAAGAGTTCATTGATGTTAAATACAGGTCCTTCGGTGCAAGTGCACACATTTCCGCTGACAGTCTTCTCGATACAGCAGAGGCAGGCGCCAAAGCCGCATGCCATCAGATTTTCGAGCGATACCTCACAGCCAATCCCGTTCTCCTGTGCATAGCGTGCCACCGCAACCATCATCGGTCTCGGTCCGCAGGTGAAAATAAAATCATACTTCTTTTTTTGCAAAATGGAATGACGGGTGACAACCCCCTTCTCTCCCAACGACCCGTCTTCCGTTGTGCAGTATACTGTTCCGTACTGCACAAAGTTCGATCGTTGAAGTATATCTTTTGCAGAACGTCCCCCGAGTAAAAATTCGGGTTCCAGGCCGCTATCCTTCAATTTCTTACCAAGATAAAGCAGCGGTGCAGAGCCAACACCCCCTCCAATCAGCAGGAAGTTTCCTTTTTCACCGGGAAGCGTGAACGAATTACCCAAAGGGAATATAAGGTTCATGGTGTCACCTGCGGAGACATCGCCTATTTTTTCTGTTCCCTCCCCAACCCGCTGAATCAAAAGCCATATTTCCTGCTTTTCATAGTCCACAAAGTTGATGGAGACAGGTCTCCGAAGGAATACATGGGGTGAATTATCGACCAGTATCTGAACGAACTGTCCGGGATACATTTCCGGCAACGGTTCATTGTCGACAGGGGCAACCTTTATCAGATGATTCTGATCGTTTAGTTTATCATTGGAACGAATCGTAAAATCGCGTACTTTCATCAGCAACCTCTCTTTATGAAGTACAAAAATACATCATAATTTTCAATTAAGCGCCAGGGATACGAAATTTACGTCAAACAACAGCCTTTACCCCTCCACAATATGACATTGCAGCGGAACATACATACAGGTGTAATAACGCAAACGAGCTATCGTGCTTCTTTCTCCGGAATGATCCAGAGAAAAACCGACTTGCCGTCCACGGAAATCTGGCCGTCGGGTTTCCAGTCACCCATATCGAATGCATGCGAAACCACACGGCTTCCCGGCTTCATCTCGGATAGTATCTTCGGCATTAGCTTCAGATTGACATCCGGGAGCAGGTACAAGGTCAGCACAGTGGCCTCGCTGAAATCGACATCGAAAAGATTTCCTTCAATAAATTTCACTTTATCTTCCACACCGGCTTCGATGGCATTTTCTCTCGCCTCCCTGATTCTTACGGGATTCAGATCTACGCCGATGCCGGTGGCACCATAATCCTTTGCTGCCGTGATGACAATACGGCCGTCGCCACAACCCAGGTCATATACCACATCTCCTTCGCCCACGTTGGCAAGGTCCATCATCCCTTTCACCACCGCCATAGGTGTCGGCACATAAGGGACATCCAGTTCAATCTGCTGGGCGCTCATTTTCAGGCTGCCCAGGAGAAGAAAGATAATGAATACTGAATGAATTCGTTTCATAAATTTTCCTTTCTATTGATTTTACAAATTACAAACCCATGCGGGTCATTTCCTTTTAAATTTACCGGCGACAAAAGAAAAAATCCAGCCTGCCAGCAACAGAGCCACGCCCAGCAAAGCACCATTTCCGGTCACCGTGAGGCTTGCATACAACATATACAGGCAGGAGCCTGTAAACAGGATCGGTGTTACAGGGTAAAAGGGAACTTTAAACGGGCGCGGTATATCCTGTTTTTTGAAGCGCAATACCATCACACTAAGTCCGGTGCACAAAAAGAAAAACCAAAATACCGGTGCCGTGAAATTGACCATCGCTTCAAACCCGTTGCGCCTGGTCGCACCAAACCCTATAAGCAGAATGGCGATAGCCCCTTGTAACAGGAGAGCGTTGACCGGCGCCGATTTTTCCGCATTCCACTTCCCCAGAAATGACAATGGTGCGAAATCTTTCCCCAATGCATAATTCGACCTTGATCCGGTAAAGATGGTGGTATTCAGGGAAGTCAGGGCCGACAAAGTTATCAGTATACCAATCAGTACTGCACCCTTTTCTCCGAGGGCCTGCTGCATCATATCCACCCCTACTGCGTCGGAAGCCCCGATGCCCTGCAAACCCAGCACATTCAAAAAGGAAAGGTTGATGAGCAGATAGATCAGGGTGATCAGCAAGATGCTGACGATCATCACCGTGGCCATTTTTCTGGAGCCGGTTTTCAATTCCGAAGAAACATAGGCTGCCTCATTCCAGCCGCCAAAAGTCAACAGGACAAAAATAAGTGCCTGGCTCAGTGAAGTTGTCGCAGCAGAAGCATCTGTTGCAGGCATTTCCGCCCGTGCGAGGTCAAAGTCCGGTTCTACAAAAAGACCCGCTCCGATGATGATCAATATCCCGGTCAGCAGCAAAACGGTCAGTAACCTTTGGGTACCGGTACCAAACCGGATTCCCAACACGTTGATGAAGGTAAAGAGCAGCACAACGACAGCGGCATAGTGGGCAGAAGAGAAAGTGCCGGAATGAAAGAGCCGTGTAAGATAATCACCGGCAATATAAGCCAATAAGGCAATAGAACCTGTTTGGATTACCGTGATGCGTGCCCAGGCAAAAAGAAAAGAGAATCTTTTTCCGAAAGCCATCTTCAGAAAATGGTAATCTCCACCGGTACTGGGAAAGGCGGCACTGAGCTCGGCATAGCATAGAGCGCCAATCAACGACAGGAGACCTCCGACCACCCAAACTCCTAGAAACCAATATTCATTCGGCGAGTTGATGGCTACCACCTGCGGCGTTCTGAAAATCCCGGCACCGATGACGATGCCCAGAATGAGCACGATGGCGTCAAAAAGCCGCAACGAACTTTTTGGAGCAGCATCGGTTCTCTTATCAAATTTATTTTCTTTCATCAGGTAATTTTCTTTTGTCGTTCGAAAGAAAACAATCCGACAAATATAGAAACATTTCCGGAAGGCAGAGGTTATTTCTCTTTGATTAACCCAAAGGTGCAATAAACTTATTTTACGCTTTCACTCTTTGCCGGATGGGGACTGAAAGTCTCAAATGTATGATCACTATAATAAATAATTATT